>CALWSF010000020.1 GCA_944384125.1 uncultured Lachnospiraceae bacterium
TAAAGGCAGAAAACGGATATTTGCGGAAGAACCCCAATCTCCGGAATTGGGGTGTAAAACCGCCCGGAATACTCAAAAATCTGTACAATTATGTGATGACTGTTCAGAAAACGTACAAAATCAAATATTTCGATATGTCACTCATTACGAATATATATGTTGATTTATCTGTTACGGCAACTTTTTTACCAATACTGACAGGCGGTACACTGGAAATAGTGGATAAAGACTGGTGGAACGGATTAAAGTACATTGCGGATAAATCAGACAGCGTATATAAATTAACACCAACGCATGTGGATATGATGATTGAAATGAACCTGGAGCTGCCTCAGGACTCCACATTTATTCTTGGCGGCGAAGCGATAAAACCGGAGCATATCGAATATATATGCCGGAAAGGACAGCTGATAAATGAATACGGGCCTACAGAAACAACTGTTGGTTGCTGCATTAAAACATATGAAAGAAAAACGGAAAATTATGATATTACTATCGGCTCTCCCATTGCCAACACTCAGCTCTACATACTCAACGGGAGAAATGAGCCCCTCCCCATCGGTGTGGCGGGCGAATTATGCATAGCAGGATCCGGAGTAGGAAATGGTTATCTAAATCTCCCCGAACTTACTGCAGAAAAATTTATATCCAACCCATTTGCAACAGAAGAAAACCATCATGGAAAAATAATATACCGTACCGGAGATCTGGCAAGATGGAAAACAAATGGAGAAATTGAATATCTTGGAAGAATTGATACTCAGGTAAAAATAAGAGGGCTGCGAATTGAGCTGGGCGAAATTGAAAGTGTTATGAGCAGCTTTACCGGCATAGGTCTCACAGCCGCAGCAGACAAAAAAGATGAAAACAACCGCCAGTATATTGTAGGATATTATACATCAGAGAGAAAGATAGACGAAAAAGAACTGCGGCAGCATCTTTTGTCAAAACTTCCGCAATACATGATTCCCAATTATTTTATGAGACTGGATGAAATGCCAATGGCACCCAGCGGTAAGACGGATCGAAACAATTTGCCATTACCCCGTTTCGTCCGGCAGGAGCGTGAATACACGGCCCCAAAAACAAAACAAGAGAAAAAACTGTGTGTACTTTTGGCATCATTGCTTCATATGGAAAAAGTGGGAGTCGAAGATGATTTCTTTGAATGCGGAGGCGACAGTCTCGCGGCGATTGAATATGTCACAAAGGCACACAGTGTGGGAATTGAATTTTCATTACAGAATGTATTTGATTATCCTACGGTCGGAAAATTGTGCCGTTTCATAAACAGAGGATTTGAAGAAAAAGTACATTACAAAGCATCGGACTTTGACAGATACAGTGAATTATTAAGCCGAAATATCACAGATGATTCCATTTCCTATAGGAAAAAATCCCCGGGTAATGTATTACTCACAGGTGCAACAGGCTTTCTTGGCGCTCATGTGCTTGATAAACTGATGCAGGAGGAAAAGAGTAAAATATACTGCCTGATAAGAGGCAGGAATCAGGATGATATTCAAAACAGGCTGGACGGCATATTAAGGTATTATTTTGGAAATAAATATGAATCTGAAATAAATTACCGGATCATTCCTGTTGCCGGAGATATTGAACAGGAGGGATTATCTGATGAACTTCCATCAGACGTACAGACAATAATACACGCAGCAGCCAGTGTAAAACATTATGGGGCGTATGATTATTTTTACCGGATAAATGTACAGGGAACAGGTAATGTTATTGATTATGCCCAAAATATCGGAGCAAAGCTTATTCATATATCAACTCTGAGCGTTAGTGGAAACAGTTTGACAGATGACTTTCCACCGCATCCTTCTGAGAAAACAAAAATTTTCTGTGAATCTTCATTTTATATTGGACAGGCTCTGGATAATGTTTATATTCACAGCAAATTTGAGGCAGAAAAGAAAGTGTATGATGCCATGCTCAGCGGATTGAATGCAATTATAATCAGAATAGGCAATCTGACAAACAGAACATCTGATTTTAAATTTCAGCCAAATTTCAGAGAAAACGCATTTCTAACCAGGCTGAAGGCAATTTTGGAATTTGGGTTATTTCCGGACTATCTTATGAATCTGCGTATGGAATTTTCGCCGGTTGATAAAACGGCAGAAGGAATTGTAAAAATAACGCAATATGCCGATAAACAGTGTGTATTCCATTTAAACAGTAATAAGGGGATACTTTTCAAACATTTTCTTGAAACAGTATCCACACTTTATATTCCAGTTGATATTGTGAATGAATCCACATTTATTAATGCACTGCAAAAAACCATGAGACACAAAGATACTGAATATATTTACGAGGCCTTCCAAAACGATATGGACAAACAGGGACACATTTTATATGACAGCAATATCCATATTAAAAATGATTTTACTTTATGGTTCCTGAAAAAAACAGGATTTGAGTGGAGTCCGACGGATCCAAAATATATCAAAGGTTATATCAATTATTTCCGCCAAATCGGATATTTGAAAGTGTAATACACAAAATCAGTCCACCCTGTCAGCAAACAGGATGGGCTGATTTGTTACTAACCTTTTTCTGGAATCAAGCGATTCCCTCTCTTTTGTTATTTGAGTATTTTTCCGGCTTTTATATTGGGCTCTATAAATTTTTCCCGCGAATATTTCCACAGCGTTTCAGAGCCGTCTGCTGTGTTTTTATTGCGGTTCAGAATCTGATCCAGATGTATCCCCCGCTCTGCCCACGCTTTTCCCTCTGTCGCGGCATTAAGCATGGTAGGCTGAATATTATCCATTGTATGGGCGAATCTGGCTTCCGGGGTTATACCGGCCTCAAACTCATCCCAGAGTTCACGAAGCATTTTCCCCTGATCTTCCGGCAAAAGTCCGAAAATTCTGTCAGCACCAGCCTCTTCCCGCTGATGCTGCGTCTTTTTTCCCTCCTCATCATATGCGTAGGTATCGCCTGCATCGATCTCAACCAGATCGTGGATCAAAAGCATGGTTACGGTCCGCAGAACATCTATGGGCTCGTTGGCATATTCTGAGAGGAGAATTGTCATAACAGCCATATGCCATGCGTGTTCCGCATCATTTTCCTTCCGCTTTCCATCGGTCAGATACGTCTGTCGTCCAATAAATTTTTCCCTGTCAATCTCTTTTAAAAAAGCAAATTGCTCTTCCAGTCTTGTCATATTTCTGCTCCCCGTCTTACCCAAAGTCTAAACATTCATATATCCTTTCAGAGCCCACTCATAAAGTTCTATCGCCTGCTGAAGGTTCATATTGGCCGTCTCCACATTGCTCTGGCTGCCCGCAAAAGCCGCCTGTTCCTGCAGATATTCCATCTGTCCAATCATTCCAAGCTGATATTTTGTTTCAGCCGCTTTCATAGCTGCCGTCTCTGTGTCGAAGGCTGCCTGAGCAGACTGGAGCGCTGTTCTTTTCTGCAGAACATCATTATAAAGATTGCGGACACCGGCCTTAATGCTCTCTTCCTGATTCTTTATGGTGCGCTCCATATTCTTTTTATCAGCAGATCCCTCCGCCATATTTTCATATGCACGCCGGTTAGATTTAAGCGAAAGATTCTCGTTTAAAGCCGTCTGTACATCCACATCCGGATTCATGGCTTCTATCCGCGACAAATCCGCTTCCGGAAGACTTCTGATCTCCGGCTGATCATTATACTGCCATCCTGTCATCAGACAAAGCTGCTGACGCAGAGACTCCAGGCTGGCCTGAGTCTGTGTATATGTAGATTCAAGAGACTGCAGATTTTTCTGTGCATTCAGAAAATCCGCCTGTGTCGCCATCCCAAGCTGCACCTGCCTCTGCGTGGCATCCACACCGGCCCTGGCCACCTCTATGTTTTTTTCAATTGTCCCGATCGTTGCCAGAACCTGATTATAAGAAGCAAATAATCCCTGTGTCTGAACAATAATCGCATTCTGGCCATTGCGGTAGTCCAGTGTATCCATCTCACTGTCCCTGTATGAAGCATCTGCACTCTGTTCAGTCTTTAAGGCTGTCTGTTCCATCATAATAGCTGCCGACATGAGGCCTGAGTAAACTGATGCCATCTCGCTGCTGGCCAGCGCGCCGCTCTCTTCCAGATCGTCTGCCTGCTCTCTCAGATTTTCCGCACTGTCATATGCATCATACGCATTTTCATACTGTTTGTCCCGGACCTCTCTGGCATCCTCGGTCGACTTTCCATCCCGATAGGAGGCAAGATTGTTCAGATAGCTGGGATTGTATTCCTGCACCAGCATGGCGAGCTCGTCATACTCCATTACATTATCTCTCAATCTGGCCCAGGTTGCCTCGTCATAGGCAAACTCCGGACTGTCTGCCAGCGCTGAAATCGGAGACGCCGCCATAAACGCTGCAGCAGCCAGTGACAAAACTATCCTTCCCTGTTTTTTCTTCATCGTCAACCTCCATTCGACACAATCAGGCCTTTTACCGCCCAATCATAATCTTCCATTCCTTTAAACAGCTCCATTGATGCACTGTCTTTTGCCGCTCTGGCATTTAAATATGAAACCTGTGCAGTCAGATACTCCGTTTTTCCTATCATCCCAAGCGAATACTGACGCTCTGCACCGTCCATCGTCTGCTGTGCAGCTTCAAATGCGCTTACTGCTGCATCATAGGCCTGTTTATCCGCTGTCACTTCTGCGTACAGCTTTTCCACCTGCATCTCCACCGTCTGCTCCGTCATGGAAACATTCCGCTTTTTAGATGTCCGGGCCACTGCTCCCACAGCCGAACTGCTTCTTATACTGCGCAAATCATAATTCGCACTGACTGCAGCTTTTTTATCCTGCTCCAGATTCATTTGAGCGATCCTTCCCATATCCGGTTCCGGAATCGGAGCAATCTGCACCTGGGAATCTGCATCCCATCCCAGAAGAATCAATATGTTCTGTCTCAGATTTTCTATGCCTGCATGTGCCTGCTGCGCACTGTTCTGCGCTTCATAAAGATTTTTCTGTGCCTCCAGCGCCTCTTCCTGAGAGCTCATTCCCAGCTGGACTTTTCTTTCTGAAGATTCCGCACCGGCTGCCGCCAGTTCCACATTTTTATCAGCCAGCTCCGCCTGGGACAGCGCGCTCTGATACTGAATCATCATATTCTGAACTGTTTTCGTAAGATTATTTTTCATCTGTCTCAGGCTTACCTGCTGATCTGATGGCAGTTCGTCGTTGGTAAGGGACTGTGCTTCCTTCCGGAGAGCCTGTGCCGCATCTTTATAATTTTCATACAGCTCCCGGGTCTCCGCATCCATATCATCTGACTTCAGGTCTTTCGCATCCTCCATCAGAGAACTGGCCTCTTTTGCCAGCTCTTTTCCGGCGTCAAGAGACAGGTAATTGCTTGTGTAAAGTGTTTTTGTCTCTTTGTAACTCGTATTATAATTCTCAATTCGGGCTCCGATTTCACGGTATTCCAGAACACCATCCTCCAGCACCTCTTTGCTGATCTCTTCTTCCTGCACATCCGTACCGTCGTCAAGAACCGGTCCTGTCCCTCCGTCATCCGCTTCATCATAAGCACCTGTCATCGGTTTCGATGCAGCGTACACATTTGCAGAAAATGACGATGCCAGAACAGCTGACAATGCAGCTGCCATTACCCACTGCTTACGTCTCATCGATACTAAATAACCTCCTCTCCGAATAATTTCCCTTCCATTCCAGAAATGGCCCTTTCTTCCCGGAAAGGACCACTTCTCCTTATCTGCATCTGTTAATCAACATCTAATTCTTCTTTTCTCTGCCGGTTCATTAAGGTATAGTATACCGGAAGCATCAGAAGAGATAATATAGTGGAAGCAATCAGACCTCCCACATTTACAAGAGCCAGACCCTGCATCAGCTCTCCGCTCTCGCCGTATCCGACTCCCATCGGGATCATGGAAACAACTGTTGTGAGCGTTGTCATAAGTATCGGGCGCAGACGGGTGGCACCGGCTTCAATCAGAGCTGTATCTCTGTCCATCGTTGCCCGATACTGGTTAGCCGTATCCACATACAAAATACCATTATTTACAACTGTTCCCACCAGCATCAGGAATCCGAGCAGTGACGTCATGCTGATGGACGCATCCGCCAGAAACAGAAGCCCGAAGGATCCAATCAGACTGAACGGGATCGTAGTCATAACCATGATTGAAAATTTGGGAGATTCAAACTGAGCTGCCATGACAACAAAAATAAGGAAAATCGCCATCATTATCGCCTGGAACAGAGCAGCAAACTCCTCCATCATTGCCTCGTCTACCTGATTCTGCGCTCTCGTTATGGTCTCAGAAAGATTTGGCACTACTGTTTCATCGTAAATCTGTTTTTCAAGAGCATCCTGCTCCTCCGCTGATATACCATCCACAAAATCTCCGGTAATTGTAACCTGATACTCCTTATCGCTCCGGATAATATTCTGGGGGCTGTCCTTAAAATATATATCTGCAATGTCAGCGAGTGCTACCGAACCGCCTGACGGTGTGTCCAGAACAATTCCCTTTACCTGATCAATGGTGTCATACTCTCCGTCCGGATACTCAACCATTACACTGATTTCCTGTCCGTCGCTATCCAGTGTTGTAGCCTCATTTCCGCTGAGCATCATATTGACCGCTGCTCCCACCTGTGCCGGGGAAAGTCCTTCCGCAGCCGCTTTCAGCGGATCCACATCAATCTGTACAACCGGAGCTGAATTTTCCAGAGTAGAATGAATCCTGGTAAGTTCCGGTCTGTCCTTCAGCTCCTGGACAATCCGATCTGATGCGTCCCTGAGCTCATCATACTGTGTGCTCTGCAGGATATACTCCACACCATCTGTACTGCTTCCCATCATGCTTGTGGAACTCTGAGATTCCAGGGTCACAT
Source organism: uncultured Lachnospiraceae bacterium (assembly GCA_944384125.1). Taxonomy (GTDB): domain Bacteria; phylum Bacillota; class Clostridia; order Lachnospirales; family Lachnospiraceae; genus Otoolea. Next base: position 6,896 of record CALWSF010000020.1, read on the forward strand.
TGGCATTGGGAATAGCTGTCAGAACCGGCGACCAGTCCCTGATAACTTCTTTTGTCGTACGGCTCCTGTCATCCTTCAGATATGCGGTCAGAGATGCCGAACTACCCCCGGAAACACTGAGTCCGCTGCTACCGTATGAAAGAATATAGGAATCCAGATCCGGATCCTGTGTTATATAATCCTCCATCTGCACCAGAATTTCATTAGCCTTCTCAATTCCCAGTCCCGGCCTCAGCTCAGCCGTAATCTGAATGGTGCCTCCATCTGTTGCCGGCATCAGTTCCATCTTAATCTGCGTTGCAAGGAAGAAAGAAAACAGAAGAAGTCCGATCGAAGTAAACATGACTGTCTTCTTTTTGGGAAGAAGCTTTTTCATGGTCTTTCTGTACCAGTTCTGCAGACCGCGCACAAATCCTGATAAAGGAGAGGTCTCCCTCTCTCTGGGCTGATACATGGTATAGCAGAGCGGAACAACCGTCATGGCCGAAATCAGTGACGCAATCATACAGAATACAATCGTAAATCCCAGCGGTTTAAACATCTGTCCCGACATTCCGGACAGAAATGCCAGAGGAAGAAATACAACACAGGTTGTGGCCGTTGAACCGATGATAGACTGAATTACAATACTGCATCCCTCAAGCGCCGCACTCCGGAATCCCTCAAAGCCTTTTCCTTTCGTAGCTCTGAAGCAGCTCTCAAGAACAACGATCGAGTTATCCACCATCATACCGACACCGAGAACCAGACTTCCCAGCGTGATAACATTCAGTGAAAAACCCATCAGCCTTATCATTACAAGGGCAGCCAGGATTGAAATCGGGATGGATGTTCCGACAATGAGCGATGCCTTTATATCTCCGAAAAACAGGAAAATAATGATCATGGAAATAATAATGGCCATTATCATTGTCTGAAGAACGCTGGACAATGAATTATTAATCATGTCACTGTTGTCATCTACTATAACGATTTCCAGGTCAGGATTTGCTTCAGTTAATTTTGAAATTGTACTGTTTACTGCCTTGGACACCTCGCCAGCCGAGCTCTTCTGCTGTTTTTTCACGCTCAGTGATATGGTATCCCTGCCATTATAACGTCCGATTCCGGCAGCATCCTCCAGTGTCGAATAAATATTCGCCACATCCTGCAGATAAATTGTACTGCCATTGGCAACTGTTATGGGAATTCTTTTCAGGCTTTCCATATCACTGAAATCAACGCCTGTCGTAACAGACAGATCCTGACTTCCCACCTGCGTACTTCCGGCCGGATAGGCAAGATCCGCTGAGGCAACGGCTGTGGCAACAGAGCTGATGCTTAAATGATACTGACTCAGTTTTTCCGGAATTACTTCTACCTTTATGTACTCTTCCCGTCCTCCACTGATGTCCACGCTGGCCACAGAGGAAATTTTTTCAAGCTCCGGCACAATCTTGGAATCCACATAATTGTACAGATTTTCTGCCTTGTCATTGTTGACCGCCAGTGTCATCGTTGCCTGCTCATTGATATTAAACTCCATAATGGTCGGTGTCTCCACGTCATCCGGAAGACTTGCCTGCATGGAATCCGTTTTCTTCTTTAAATCTGAATAAGCCTTATCCATATCGGTTCCATACTCATACTCAAGAAGAACCATGGACATGTTTTCATTTGAATAACTGGTTACTGATTTAATTGCATTCAGCGTTCCGATCTCATCTTCAATCGGCTTCGTGACAAGTTCGTCCACATCCTCCGGATTGGCACCCGGATACATGGTAAAGACAACCATCATTGGCATCTCCATCTCAGGTGTCAGCTCCAGTTTTGACGAAAAAACAGAAGTTGCGCCAAATACAATCAGGCATAATATTACAAGAATCGTTGTAACAGGGCGTTTCAGGACGCCTTTTGTCAATCCCATACTCCGGCCTCCTTACTCTGCTGCTGTCTCATTTACCGCTGTCTCTTCTGCTGCACTTTCTCCTGCAGCTGTCTCTTCTGCATCGTCCGCTTCAGGTTCATAAACCTTTACCTCTGAACCGGCAAACAACTCTGAGCTCCAGGTCACAATCACATCATCATCCACAGAGAGGCCATCTTTAATCTCACTCTTCTCCGAATCATAAATTCCCACTTCTACCGGCCGCTCCTCAACTTTTCCGTCGATAAGTGTATAGACCAGAGATTTTCCGCCTTCATAATAAACCGCATCTGTGGGAATCAGCATAACCTGACTGGCACTTTCAGATACCACATAGAGCTTTGCCTGCGCTCCCGTCGCCAGACCATCTGCCGCTTCCAGAGATGCTTTAACCCGGAAGAGCCCTGTCTCCTCATCTACCATGGAACTGATTTCCGTGATGGAGCCGTGATATTCTGTCCCGTTCTTTTCTACCGTAATCGGATCTCCCATATGCAGACCGGCCAGTACCCGCTCTGTCACGTCAAAAGAAATTGCTTTCGTACCTTCCCCCGAAATCACACAGAGTACATCTGACTGCGAAACATTCTGGTGTACCTCCACATTAAAGCTTTCCACCAGACCACTTATCGGAGCTGTAATAGAACTGAATTCTATCTGATTATCATACTGCAGCTTTGCCGAATCGTACTGAAGTTTTGCAAGTTTTGCGCTGGACTGTGCCTGTTCAAACTGCAGCTGAGATATATCGCCGCTCTGATAAAGCACTGTCATACGCTCCAGATTCATGTTGGCGTCCTGAAGATTGACTGCTGCCTGATCCATGGCAATTTTGGCTCCCTCTACCTGCTTTGTGTCAATGTGAAGAAGCAGCTGTCCTTCCTGCACATAATCGCCCGCCTTCACAGACACTTCCGTCACTTCTCCGGCCGCCTTGGGGATCACATATACAATATCAGACGGCTCCACGGTTCCTGTTAAACCGGTATAAATTTCAATATCGCCTATTTCCGGTTTTTCAATCGATACGACCGGCATAGACACAGCCGCCGGCTTTTCTTTCGGACCAATAAAACGTGGCAGAACAAGCGCTGCCACCACAACTACTGCTACCGCAATTATGATTTTTTTCTTTTTCATTCTGTCCTCCTGTTTTCTTCACTGCAGCAATTAAATCCGCTCTCATTTTCCACCAGGCATTTCCCCCTGGCACCGATATCCTCCTCCGGTAAAGAAACACCATTTTTCAAAATTCTGATCCGGTACCGATAATTTTCCCTCAGTTTTTCCAGGGGTTTCCCTTCAAAATACCCCTTGATTGTTACCGCAACTGAAAACATCGCCATCTGAAAAAACACAAAAAACTCCGAATAATCTTTTATCCGCAGCTTTTCAGCGGAACATTTTTCATAAATATCTCTGGCGAATGTTTCTCCCTGCAGATCACAGCTTTTCTTTCCATGCCGTTCAAAGCTTTTCATCAGTTCATCCGGACTGGTGCTGTTTATCACATTCCTCACAAAATCAAAGTTTTCTTTCCGGGAACAGTTTTCCATGATCCATTCCAGAAGGCAATCCAGCATATACCAGACGTCTCCGGCTGACTTTTCCAGACTCTCCAGAGACTTTTTCCATACCTGGCGCTGACTTTCCTCAAACAGATAACTTAAAATATCCCATTTATCCTCAAAATATGTATAAAAGCTTCCTCTGGAAATCTCAGCTCCTTTAATAATCTGATTAATGGACACTTTATCCAGCGGGACTCTGGCAAACTCTCTCTTTGCCGCATCATGTATACTCTGCCTCTTCTCTTCCGGAAGACGATAAAATCTTTCTGTCGGCATCTTTTCCTCCTTCTAAACGCACAAAAGTGACAGGCTGTCATTCATTATAGTGGCAGCCTGTCACTTTGTCAATATCAGTTTAAAAACTTTACATAAATTTAATCTTTCTGACTTTTAAATGCGTCCCGTTCCGGATACACTCCTCAGATCCGGGCCGCTCTCAGCCAAAACTAAAGAGCCTTACCGGCCAGAACTTCCATATAATCCCTGTAATTGTCCTGAAGAAGTCTCGGCGTATCCAGGCCGTAAGGACATTTTTGGCTGCACTGGCCGCAGTGAAGACAATTCTCAATTTTCTTCATCCGGGCCTGTCCCGCCTCTGATAGATGCCCCGCCGAAGGAGATCGGCGCAGCAGAAGGGACATTCTGGCACAGTCATTAATTTCAATTCCCACCGGACACGGCATACAGTACCCGCAGCCGCGGCAGAACTCTCCCGACAGCTCCCGGCGATCCTTTTCAATCACACTCCGTATCTCTTCTGACAATTCAGGCGGGTTTTCAATATAACTCAGGAACTCATCAAGCTCTGACTCTTTCTGTATTCCCCAGATAGGAAGAACATTTTCATACTGCTCCATCCACGCATAAACTGCCGCCGAGTTGTTCAGGAGCCCTCCCGACAGTCCTTTCATGGCAATAAAGCCCATTCTCTTCTCCCGGCACGCATCAGCCAGTGCCAGCTCTCTGTCTGTAGACAGATAGTTAAAAGGAAACTGGAGCGTATCATAAAGCCCTGATTCAATGGCCTCTTCTGCCACAGCCATCCGGTGGCTGGTAATTCCGATGAACTTTATTTTTCCCTGAGCCTTGGCTTCCAGCATGGCCTCGTAGAGACCACTCCCATCGCCTGGTTTCGGACATACAGAAGGATTGTGGAACTGGTAAACATCAACATAATCCGTTTTCAGATTTGTAAGACTCGTCTGCAGATCCTTCCAGAATCCCTCCGCATCCTTCGCAGCCGTTTTTGTGGCGATATACAGCTGCTCTCTCACATCACTGAGGGCATACCCTATCTTTTCTTCACTGTCTGAATAAAGACGGGCCGTATCAAAATAACGCACACCTGCACGAAACGCCTTTTTAAGGAGAGCAGCCGCCTCATCAAAAGAAATCCTCTGAATGGGAAGCGCACCAAAACCGTTCTTATTCACAATGACATCTGTTTTTCCAAGGGTAACCGGTGTCCCGGCCACCTTCATCCTGCGATCGAGCATTTCTTTCAGGGCCTCGTCACTCTCCTCAATCCAGACATCCTCTTCCTCCTCATTCAGCCCCAGATATACTGCCAGCGTTCTCTCATCATCTGAGCTGTTCCAGCAAGAGATATAACTGTCAATCTCCTCAAATGGAATCTGTCCTGAAAGATACAATTCTTTAAATGTCATTCTTCCTCCCTCTCCTTAATACTCTTCAAAACGGTAATCTCCTGATTGTCGATGTGCTCACGGACAGCGGCACGTGCTTCCGCAACCCGGCGTGCATGAAGTGCGGCCAGAATTTTCTCATGTTCCAGCTGCAGAATCTGCCTCTTGTCCTCCTCCTTTATATACTCCAGGCGGAAACGATACATCTGCTCCCGCAGATTATTCAAAATCTGTACCAGACGGGCATTCTGAGTGCTGTTATAAATCACATCATGATATGCTTCATCTGTCTCTGCAATTTCCATGGCATTGCCATTCAATATTGCATCGCGGAATGCTCTCTGTGCTTTTTCCAGATTCTGAATATCCCCGTCTGTCATTCTCTGGCACGCCAGCTCTATAGCCAGTTCCTCCAGAGAACGCCTTACCTCCAGGACATCCTTCAGGCTCTTTTCGGAAATTTTGGCAACTTCCGCTCCCTTTCTGGGAATCATCAGAACCAGTCCCTCCAGTTCCAGTTTACGTATTGCCTCTCTGATAGGTGTACGGCTTACCCCCAGCTTTTCAGCAAGCTGGATCTCCATCAGCCTCTCCCCCGGCGCCAGCTCCCCCTTCAGAATCGCCTGGCGCAGCGTATTGAACACCACATCCCGGAGCGGGAGATATTCATTCATATTAACCTCAAAATTATTTCCCATGTATATTCCCCTTCCTGTTGTAAAAGCTGGTCAGGTAAACCTGTTTCGCCAGTTCGGAACTGTCCCCGTATCGCATCTGCTCATAAGCCTTTTGTGCTGCCACAGGATTTGTAAAGAGCCCGAACACCGTAGGGCCGCTTCCGCTCATCATCGCATTCACAGCCCCCAGTTCCATCATCCTGTCCTTAATTGTCTGAATAACGGGATAGGCCGGCACTGTAACTGTTTCAAGAATATTTCCCATCCTCTCTGCCATTTTGTAAAAATCTCTGGCTTCAATCGCACTCTTCAGTGAATCAATATCCGGATGAGCCTCTTTTCCCAGAGACGGCAGATTTAAATTTTCATAAACAAACTTTGTTGACACGCTGACCGGCGGCTTGGCAATAAGAATCTTGCACTGTTCCACCGGCGGCAGCGGAGTAAGGATCTCTCCAATGCCCTCCGCAAGCGCCGTTCCCCTCATAATACAGTACGGTACATCCGCTCCCAGCTTTAATCCGCGCTCCATAAGCTGGAGCTTCGAGAGCCCTATACCGAACATTTTATTTACGCCGAACAGAACAGCGGCCGCATCACTGCTTCCTCCCGCCATTCCGGCAGCTACCGGAATAAACTTGCGGATCTTGATATCCAGCCCCTCCTGAATGTCAAACTCCTCCATCAGAAGCTTTGCAGCTTTGAACCCCAGATTATTTTCATTTTCAGGCAGATAATACAGATTTGTGGTAAGATGAATTCCCGGCCTGTCCTTCCGGACCAACTCGACCGCATCATATACCCGAACTGTCTGCATGATCATCTTTACCTCATGATAGCCGTCTTCTCTTCGCCGGATCACATCGAGACCAAGATTAATCTTACCATATGCCTTGAGACCCAGATGCTTTATCATTGCAATTCCTCCATCCATCTGAATGGCGTCCCCCATGAACAGAAACTGCCGATTGTATTTATACATTTTTTTGTATACAATATATTATATAATTTATGCACAGGAAATACAATAGAATTCTTTCCATTCTTGTTCCGGATTCCCATAATATGCAGAAACCTGTTTTCTGAACTTTCCGTTTTCTTCTCCCCGCTCTTAAAATTCGTCCGGACATCTTAAAATCAATTTCTGTTTTGTGCCCGCTGTTTCAGCCGGACGAAATCCCAGCGCATGTGCCAGCGCAAGAGACTCTGTATTTTCCTTCCTGATATAAACCGTAAGAGCATCAAGCCCGAGTTCACTCCAGGCATATTTTACTATGGCACGGCACGCTTCCAGTGCATATCCTTTTTTCCGGTATGGCTCATAAATATGATAGCTCAGCTCGTCCCCCGTAATCCCTGCCTTTCCGACAATACGGCCGTTTTCCCGGCACACGAGAGCCCACAGCCCACACTCACAGAAACGGTACTGATTTTTCCGGTACGCCTCTCTCTTTTCCCTGTCAGAGAACACGCCGTCCCCGTCATCGGCAGAAGCCGTCTCCAGAGGATCATCCGATGAAAATTCTCGTATGCACAGCCTCTCTGTATATGCAATAATCCACGGCAAATCCAGATGACGGCGTACCACCCGTTCCAGAAGCTCTGGCGTTGCATCTTCCGGCTTTGTAATCAGATACAGGCAGCTTGTGTATTCCCCGTCAGGAGTCCATATTCCAACAATGGCTCTCCCGGCCGCTTCTGCTGCCTGGAGAGCCTCTCTCTCATCCGAAACAGTGACGGGATATATTTTCCCGTCCACTGTTACCTCTCTTATAATTGTCATAATAATGCTGTTATTTCTTCTCGGGCTCCGGATATGTCTCCCCGAAAGTATCTACCGTCATCGCTTTAATTCTCTGATCCTTTAACGGCCGATCTCCCCAGTCCGTGCGCACGCCCGCAATCCGATCCACTGCTTCAAGGCCCTCAATAACCTTGCCAAATGCGGCATATGCGCCATCCAGATGCGGAGAGTCCTCATGCATGATGAAAAACTGAGATCCAGCAGAATCAGGAGACATTGCTCTGGCCATGGAAAGCACGCCTTTTGTATGCTTTAAATTATTCGGAAATCCATTCTGACTGAATTCGCCTTTTATGCAGTAGCCGGGACCGCCCATTCCGGTTCCCTGCGGGCATCCCCCCTGAATCATAAATCCTTTGATCACACGGTGAAAAATAAGTCCGTCATAAAAGCCGCTGTTAATAAGACTGATAAAATTATTAACCGTATTGGGAGCGATTTCGGGATAAAGCTCCGCCTTAATAATGTCGCCGCTCTCCATCTCAATCGTAACTACTGGGTTCTGCATTTTTTACTCCTCCTGGTATTTTTTGCTTCTCTCAGTATAACACAGTGCAATACCTGGGACAAGCCGCCTTTTATATTACATTTTTCGCCCGAAACCGCCGCATCAACTTTCACGAATCTGTTTTCCGGACAACCCCGCCATGCTTTCAGCGCATTTTCCTGTCCAAATCTTCGCATGGCTGAACTGATACTTCACATTTCGTTCATAATTCATTAAAAAACCTTTTACACTATTATCATTATTTCTTCATCATTTACCTCTATACTGTAACCATAGCAATAAACAATGCTTACAAGATTTTTTTCATAATACTGAGCTGAATATATCAGCTCTCCTCCCTTTTTCAAATATCAAAAGGCTTCTCACTGCTGGAGAAGCCTTTTGATATTTTATTGATGTTTATTATTCTTTATCCCTTCACATATCCGACAGTTTTATCTGCCCGGACAGGCGCAAAATACAGAGCAGATTTGGCACTGCCATCAGACCATTAAAAATGTCCGAGAAAAGCCAGACTGCTTCCAGACGTCCGACACATCCGCAAAATACCGCTCCAAGATATAAAATTCCATACAGTCCGGAAGCGACACGGATTCCGCCCGCTGCATGGGCAAGATAATCGACAGCCTGCTTTCCCAGATAAAACCAGGCTATAATCGTGGCAAATCCAAAAAGAGTCATTGAAATTCCCGTCAGCATTCCTCCCGCCCATCCGTAACAGCGTGAAAAACACGCCGCTACCAGACTGCTTCCCGAATACCCTTCCTCCGGGTTCCAGAGACAGAGAATCACAAATGCAGTCAGTGTACAGCTCACAATCGTGTCAAAAAACACTTCAAAAACAGCCCACATTCCCTGTTCTTTTGGCGTGGCTTTGTCATCCGCCAGACTGTGAAGAACAGACAGGCTTCCCAGTCCCGCCTCGTTTGAGAACACGCCCCTCGCAACTCCGTTTCGAACAGCCTGACTAATCCCGTAGCCGGCCGCACCTCCCGCGACACTCTCTGGACAGAAAGCTCCGTTCAGAATCTGCCCCAGCACAGACGGAATATTTTCATACCGGCTCAGCACGGCAATTATCCCGAAAAACAAATACAGCCCGGCAGAAAACGGAACAAGCAGTGATGCTGTCTTCTCTATGCGGTTCATTCCTCCAAATATAACAGCTGCCGTAAGTATCACGGCTGCCAGAGCCGTTGCTGCTGCAGGAATGGAAAATGAAAAACGCAGACTGTCCGCCATAGAATTTGCCTGAACCATGCTTCCCATCCCCAGAGATGCCAAAACACAGAACAGCGCATAAATAATCCCCGGAAAACGATTTCCAAAACCAGCCTCCAGATAGGCAAACGGTCCGCCTATCCATGTACCGTCCTCATTCCGGTGCCGGTATCTGATTCCCAGAAATACTTCTGCATAGGCCGTCGCCATTCCGAGAAATGCTGAAATCCACATCCAGAATACAGCTCCGGGGCCTCCGGCCGTAAGAGCCGTTGCCACACCCACAATATTTCCTGTTCCCACCGTAGCTGCCAGTGCCGTACAGGAAGTAAAGAGCTGACTTTTCACGCGTTTCTCCCCTCTCCACAGACTTCCGGCTGTTGCATTCCACCAGACTTTTATCCCAACAAACTGAAAACCTTTTAACTTTACCGTCAAAAATACTCCCGTCCCCAGAAAAAGCCATAAAAGCCAGGGACCCCAGACAGCACTCTGCATCTGCCTTAAAATTTCCATCTGTATGCCGCCATTTCCATTCTCTGTATTTTTTATTCCCTTTTCCATCCGCATATACACCAAATTTATCGCTATCAATTAATAAATGTGATATAATATAAAATAATTATTTAATGTGTATAAAGAGGTTCTGAAATCCACACGCTGTACATTTTAACCTCTTTTCTGGAAGGAAGGTTATCTATGCCCGGATTTACAACACACTATATTTTCGGAATGAAAGCATACAATGACATGCCCCCCTCCTCGCTGAAACACATTGTGGCCAAATATCGCTGGCTTTATCAGCTGGGACTGCAGGGACCTGATATGTTTTTTTACAATATTCCTATTTTAAGACACCGTGACTACCGGAATGTTGGCTCCCATATGCATGAACATCACGTCAATGCCTTCTTTGACTGCTGTCTGCGCCACATTGGCCTTATACGTTCCCGCCAGCAGCAGGAAGAAGCCATAGCTTATTTTGCGGGTTTTGTCAATCATTATATTGCGGATTCCATCTGCCACCCTTTTATTTACGGGCGAATCGGATATAACGTAGAAGATCCCACAACAAAGCATCACGGAATGCATGCACTTCTCGAAAATGAACTGGATGCCATTCTGCTGTGGAAATACAAAAAGAAAAAGCCATCGGAATTTAACCAGACGGCCAGCATATGCCTAAACGGTCAGGAGCTGCAGTTCATCTCTCATTTTTTAGCTTCCTGTATTAATGAGACATATTATCCGATCACATATCGCAATAACTTTCAGGTAACTCCAGCCATGGTACACCGCTCCATCTGGGCACTGCGCTTTGGCTGCCGGACTCTGGCTGACAAATCAGGCAAGAAAAAATACAGCATAGAGCGGATCGAATCTTTATTCGTAAAGCATCCTGTTGCATCTGCCAAGCTGGTAACGGATTCTGTTTCAGACTACCGGACAAGCTGCAATCTCAATCATGAAGTCTGGTGCAATCCCTGGAACCGGTCCATGGCATCCAACGCATCCTTTGTTGATCTGTTCAATCAGACTCTTGCCAAATGCAGCAGTGTTTACTATCTTCTGAACAACTGCATAACAAGCCCCGTTCCTCTGGACAAACAGGATCTTTCCCCGCTTCTCAATGAGCTGGGAAATTATTCCTACCACAGCGGGCTTCCTGTCTCATAAAACTAAAGGCGCTGTCCCACATATAATTCCGTCGGTGCAGCGCCCTTTCTTTTTAACATCTATGTAGTCATCAGTTTTTCCATACAGCAGGCAATCATAATATTTGTATAAAATTCAATAGTACTTTGATCCGGAAAAAAATCCTCGCGAATCCTGTTTATGCGGTAACGGACACTGTTTACATGAAGAGCAAGTTTCCTGGCTGCTTCTGCATAATTTCCCCCGGCCTCTACAAATTTCATAAGGCTGTTCATATATTCTGTATTATATTTTTTATCATATTCTCTTATTTTCCGAAGAACATCTTCATGAAATCTGCGCAGGTAAAATTCATCCTGGAGCGGAACCAGAAAACTGTACAACCCCATCTGATCATAATACAGACATGACGAAGAAATCTTCCGGCACATACTGCAGGCCGCTGCTGCTTCAGCAAGAGACATTCCCATATATTCCGGACCATTAAAAACTGTACTGATTCCTGTACTTCTGCTCTGTTCCTGAACCTGCTGGAGAATAAATCGCATCAGGCTTTTCAGCTTTTCTTCAGATTCACTGGATAATACAAAAAAAAGAGCATCATCATGTTTACAGACAAAGCTGCCTCTTGGCATGGACAAAAATGATGACATCATCTGCCCCTGAGATTTGAGCTGAACATAAACAGCACAGTAATATCGCTCCAGTCCCGGAAAGATTGCCTTAACACGCCCCGCCACTTCCGGCTGCGGCTTTGTCATGCTCATTAAATTTCGGATTTCCATGTCAAGAAACTCTTCCTCACGCTGTACCAGAAGATAATGCATTATAGAATAAATAATAGATGAATAGGGGATCTGACTCTGCTGCTGATATAAAACCGGCAGTCTTTTTTTGTTGCACAGAGTAATCACTGACTCCGGGAGACTCCGGAGATAAAAATTATCGATAATGAGTCCGCTGCTTTTAGAACGAATCAGATGGTTGAACAGCTTCAGCAGCTCCTCCTCACTTTTATAACTGTTGCTGAGATTGGTAAGATATAGCGTGTCCGGTAAGTCGTAGTCGGGAACTGTATCCACAAGCTCATTCGTATGATCAATATATGATACATGCAGCACAGGATTGGAAAGCCCGTCCTGACCTGCGACCACTTTAAAAGTTCTCAGCTCCGCCAACTGCAGAATATCTCTGATACATGCATTCACAATTGCATCCTCTCCTTTGTATATATCCAAAATTCCTGTCCTTATTTTCCTCTCAATTGTCTAAATTAATTATCAAATTCTTTTTATATTTATCTATTTTATCAAAACCATTTATATATGTCAAAAGTTTGAAATAAAAACAAAAAATCATCGTTCATTTTTGTCTTTTTTAAAGATTTATCCCTCTATATTCAGTACAATAAGGATAAATCAAAAATCTTCACTATTATTTCCATCGGCAGAACTGCCGCTGACTTTATCCGGAAGGAGGCTAATAATGTTACTCAATCTATTCAGCAGTTATCCCGTTTTGTACATTGCCCTTACTGTTGTATCTGTTCTTCTGATTCTCAAACTGGAGAAACACAGCAAAATTGTACAGTTTGTCAGTGCACCCGTTCTCGTAATTTTTGCCGGATGCCTTTTTACGACCCTGCAGATAACGCCTTCCTATGCACCGGTTTTTGATGCCTATTTCAGTTATCTTATGCCGGTAGCTGCTGCACTCTTTGTTCTGAAATTTGATCTGATATGGCTTTACCGCCATGGAAAACGCATTACCTTCATGTTTCTTCTGACCAGTATATCGACCTTTGTATCCGTCACACTTATAAGCAATCTATTTGATTTTTCGGGAAGAGCCGCAATAACGGGAGGTATTATTGCGGAATATATCGGGGGGCCCCAGAACATGCTGGCAGTACTTACCGCTATTCCTCCGGAAGATTCCGTATTCAGCCAGTTCATTTTCGTGGACAACATCTGGGCTATTTTTGCCATGATGATTGTATTTCTTCTTCCCTCAATGAAATGGTTTCTGAAAAATTTCCGCTGTGTGTATGACAAAGACGGCGTTCTGACAGATGAAAACACGGACAGCGAACTATCCCCACAGGCAAAAGCCGTCACGTCTATGGAAGACAGTATTTCACTGTGGTCCGTAGCTGTAATAGCCGGAATAGGGCTCACTGTAATCGCACTGATTACTCCATTCTGTGCATGGGCATCCGGTCATATTCAAAACACTCTGCTCAATCAGCTGCTCTCTACACCACTGATTGTTTCGCCATTCCTGGTACTCATTATCGCGGCACTTTTCCAGAAGCCGCTGACAAATGTTCAGGGAGAGGACACTGTTGCATATTTCATTTATCTGATGACACTGTTTACCGTAGGAAGCTACACTAATTTCCTGGATATTCTGAATGTTAACATTACCATGCTTTTCCTTCTGATTGCCGCCCTGGCCTGCAACATTGGCTTCAGTCTGCTTCTGGCGAAAATTTTTCATATCCCCTACGAGGAGGTTTGTCTCTCTGTAGCCGCCAGCTATGCAGGACCTGGAGAAGCATATGTAATAGCAAAAACGAACCGATGGTTCCACCATGCAAAACTGGGTGTCATGATAGGGCTTCTGGGATATGTAATAGGAGGTCCCCTGGGGCTTATCGCCGCCAATCTGCTGGGTGCCTGAATAAATTTCCCTGTCTGATCCAATTGCTGTTATAAAGATTATCCGCCCCCGCGCCTTCGTGGGAGTCGCATAAAATTTTATAAATTTATATTATTTCATTTTAAGAAAGGAGTCTTATTCTATGCGTAAAATGGGTTTTGAAGCGGCTGTTATTGCCAACACACTGATCGGGAGAATGCACGATGTACAGAAAGGGGAAGTTGTCGCGATAACCTGTGACAGCGCCTCCAATCACGAAGTTGTAAATGCATTGGCGGAACGCGCCTATGTAGCCGGTGCAAAGCCAGTTGTAATGTACACACCTAAATTTTCCGGAAGAATTGCCCTTGTTGACAAATCAATTGATAAGGCAACCTTTGCAGACGCTCTGTCTCATGTAGACCACTGGATCGATGCTAACTTCTATGATTTTTATCACAGCGCTACCTATGAAGAGGTTATGGAACGGAATCCGGACATCAAATATATGCTTCTCGGAAATCAGTGCACAGAAAATCTGTATAAGGTTTTTGGAGGGTATGATTTTGACATCAGTGAAGAACTTAATGAAAAACTGACCGCCATGTTTGCCAAAGGCAAAAAAATGCGCATTACAAGCCGAAAGGGAACAGATATTGAATTTGATCTGAATCCGGACAATCTGATTATGGGTACAACTGTATCGAAACTTCCAAGCGGCGGCAATACACTGCCTGCCAATTTCAACACCTGGCCTGAACTCGGAAGCGGCAACGGTGTTATTGTATTCGATCGCATGTATGAGGTTAAGCCGGATGATATTATTCGCAGTGAGATACACACAGAACTTAAAGACAGTAAAATAATCCGCGCGTGGGGCAATACACCGCAGGAAGATGCCATAGCAAAAAAATTCCTCGCAGATATCTCCTCCTGGAACGATGATAACGCAATGAAAATTGCCCATGTCAGCCTTGGAATGCTTCCCTGCCTGAGAGATTATGTTGAAGAAATCGTTCTGGATGAACGTGTATGGGCATCCGTAGTATGGGGAATCGGAAATGTCGGTCCCGAATGCGCTCCGCCTTTGGGCCAGATCTCCGACTATCATATGGACGGAACCTCACAGAACAATTCCCTTTTCCTGGATGGAGAAGCCATCATGATCGATGATGAATTTGTACATCCGGAAGTAAAACCCATTGTTGACAGGCTGCTGGACAGCATGGCATGACGAAGGAGGGACTATTATGACTTCCATCTGTAAAATGAGACGAAAAAAACTGCTCAATGCTGCAGCTGATCTTAACCTTGACTATATTTTACTGACAGATCCCACCAGCATTTATTATTACTGCGGCGTAAAATACGTAACCTACGAGCGATTCTGCGGAATGCTTCTCCAAATCTCCACAGAAAATGCCACGCTCATTGTTCCGGCTCTGGATGCAGGGCGGCTTCAGGACAGTGACATTAAACAAATCACTTTCCAGGACGGAGAAGATGCGCTTCTCATTGTTGGAAATCTGCTGGGAGGGAAGAAAAAACTTGGCATTGAAAAAGGGAATCTGCGCCTGGTAACTGCAGATGCACTCCTGGCCGGAGCCGGACTTTCTCTGGACGATCTGACAGATATCAGCTCTCTGATTACAAAGGAGCGCCTCATTAAAGATTCCGCTGAAATTGAACTGTTCAGGGAGGCCTGCCGGATTACGGATCAGATGCTTTCTGACTGGCGAACAATTGTTAAACCCGGTGTAAGAGAAAGTGATCTGCGCATGGAACTTGTCAGGCAGATGATTATGGCTGATGATGTAACTGTAGATCTTGATTTTATCTGCGCAACCGGCCCTAATACTGTTTCTGCTCACGCATTCGCCTCTCCCCGCATTGTAGCTCCGGGAGATCCCATCATGGTCGACTTTGGTGCAATTTATAAACACTACTATGCAGATGAGACAAGAACCTTTTTCTTTGGCCAGCCGTCCGATAAAATGAAAGAAATATATCAGATTGTACTGGAAGCCAACCTCGCAGGAATATCCAAAGTCGAACCCGGACGTCCCATTGGCGAAGTAGACAAAGCCGCCCGGGCTGTAATCGAAAAAGCGGGATATGGAGAATTTTTCACTCACAGAACCGGACATGGCATTGGCCTTGATATCCATGAATCTCCTTCTGTCAGCAGTGACAATGAACAGCTGATGGAGCCCGGAATGGTCTTTACTGTTGAACCGGGTATTTATCTTCCTGAATGGGGAGGAGTCCGGATAGAAGATGACGTTGTTGTAACGGAATCGGGCTGTGAAATTTTAACACACTATCCCAAAGAGCTTGATAAAGTTATAATCTGAGTGAAAAGGAGGAGTTCTGATGATAAATATTGCAATAGAAACAAGCCTGGGCCGGCTTACTGCAGAAATCTATGATGAAAAAGCACCTAAAACGGCCGCCTATTTTCTTCGATACGTAGATGAGGGATTTTATAATGGCGCCAAGATATACCGTTCTCTGCGCGATGATAATCAGGGCGCCAGCAACGCCAAAATTGATGTTGTTGAGATGGGGCACTGCAATGCCTACTATGATCGAATTCTGCGTCACGGCATGGGTGAAGGAGAAGTTTACGATGAGACACAGGGCTTTATTCCTCCATACCCCAAAATCCGCGTTGAGACAACAGAAGAAACCGGCATACGCCATCTGGACGGAACGCTTTCTCTGGGACGCGACAATGTAGATCAGGTTGACACAAATATTTTTGTCTGTATCGGCCCCCAGCCTAATCTGGACTATGGCGGCGCACGGCATTCGGACGGATATGGATTTTCGGCATTCGGAAAAATTACGGATGGAATGGAACTTATCCGCAGAATCCATCAGATGCCGGTTGAGGGACAGCGTATAACAGAGGATATTACCATATACAAAATTGAGCGGATCTGAAAGGGAACTCGCATCAAAAAGTATTCTTTCATTCGCTCCATACAAACAGGCGATACCGCCTTCCCAGAAAGGCAGCATATTCTGCAAAACCGGAAAGGCGGCATCGCCTGTTTTTCCATATCTGATATATCCTTAAATCACTCTGCTGTCTGAGCGTTTTCCTCTGCCTGAGACACAGCGTTTACATCAGGAAGAACAAAATCTACTCCTGCACCATAAGAAGCGCTGATAAACCACGTATCCTCATCATCCTGCGTACTCTCAGGTACAATACTGAAAGAAAGTCCGTACTGTTTCCAGAGTCCGCCGTAGGAATCCTGACCGGAGCGTTCAATAGAGAAATCCTGCACGGCTACGGTATCATTAAATCCCTTAATCAGATCCTCAGCATAAGAAAGCGTCTGACTCTCCGGGAAATCATCAGCCACCACCCACATCAGCATTATCTCTTTCTTTGTAGGTTCAAGATAAAAGTGAAAATCACGGGTATACGGATATTCCTTTTCATTTCCAAAAAGTTCCTCAGCCTCAACACTGACCTGCGTCCAGTCAATCTCAATACCTTCCTGTACACTGAAATCCGGATCCGCAATCTTCGTCTCCGCTGTCGGATTAACGATATTGCTCTGCGTACAACCACTGAGTAATGCCATGCAGGCAATTAACATCAAAATTTTCTTCATTAAATTCATACCTCCGTAACTATTCGTATCCGACATACTGCCGCCGCTATCCGGTATACGGACAGGAACGATCATCCGGACCGATTATGGGTCAACCGTCTGAGCGACAGACTTCGCACGCTTTTTCGGAGCTGACTGACCAAAAATCATGCACGGCTATTATATAATACCATCCCTATTTTTTGTAGTCATTTTTGAAAAATTCAAAAAATCTTCATATTTTCCTGCTACTTCCAACTGTGAATCTTCACATATTACATAATTATTAAGAAATTTTCATCCTGACAGGCAAAATTTTTCCCGTCAGCGCTTTTTGTTTTCCCTCTCTGTGCGTTCCCGCAGAAGCCTCTCGAATTCTTCCTGGGAACATCCTATCTCCTTCAGACGTTCCATTCGCTTCCGACGGCGCTCCTCCTGACGGCGGCGCTCCGCTTCCCTTCTTCTGTGAACCAGCCAGATAATAATTCCGATTCCTGCAGCCAGAACCACAACCGCCAGCGCAACCAGAGCTATCCGGCCTGAAATTGCAAATTTTATTCCTGCTCCCCTTTCGCTGTCTGAAGATGACTCCGGCGCATTCTGGCTGCCGGTACCATCCTGCTGAGCCTGACTCTCCATGGCAGCTGCCTCTTCAGCCGCCATCCTGGACGCACTTATCAGATATGCCTCTCCTATTTTTCTGTCGTTATATGTGTATGTCAGAAGTGCCACTGCTCCTACGGGATGATCTTCCCCAAGGTCTGTAACCACCTCTTTCGCCGCATCAGAAAAAGAAGCGTCCCGCGGCAGTGTTATAACGGCTTCAGGATCTACTGTCAGATCCGAAAGAGAAAACATCTCCCCGCCCAGTTCAATCTCCTGATCGCCTGATGTATACTCGGTCTCATTTTCCGAAATATTTTCATTCTTAAATCGAAGAAAGCCAAAATCAAGAAGCGCAATTGTGTCCTGATAATGAGTTGCCTCCGTACTCTTCATGGTAACTGCAATCAGGCGCCGGTCGTCTTTTATGGCATATGTTACCAGCGTCTGTCCTGCTATGGATGTATATCCCGTCTTTCCCGCAACAGCATATGGATAATAATTGGGACTCGTCTCATCTGTAGTGATCAGAAGCTTATGCTCGGGAGTAATTGTCACACCATTGGGATTATTAATCGTTGCAGGAAGATTGTAACTTTTTGCTGTACTGATTTCCAGCAGCGTCTCATTCTCATATGCTGCAGTGGCAATCAGCGCCATATCATAAACGGATGTCAGCTGTGTATCATCATTCAGACCGGACGGATTGGCAAAATGACTTTCCTGACAGCCCAGCTCCTCTGTTTTCTGATTCATCATATCCACAAAGCCTTCCCGGCTCCCGGCCACATGCTCCGCCAGAGCATTGGCCGCCTGGTTGGATGAACGCATGAGAAGCAGATACAGGCAGTCTCTGACCGAAAGCTGATCGCCTTCCTCTATAGCATTTTTATTTCCGCTTCCATCCTCCACGTTATAGACAGCATCATGAGAAAACGTCACTGTGTCATCCAGATTGCTGTTCTCGATAACCACGAGAGCCGTCAGAATCTTTGTGATACTGGCCGGTGCCTTCTGCACATGAATATTCTGTCCAAACAGCACAGCACCGGAATCCACATCCACAACAATACCGGCCTCCGACTGAATTCCCGTATCTGAAGGCCACTCCGGCCTGGCATATGCCGTCATGGACGGCACTGTCACGGAAAGAATCAGCACCAGACAAACTACAAAGCGTTTTATTTTTTTTATCATCATCTTTTTCCTCTTTTCACAGTCTGTCACTCTGCCGCCGTCATACATCAAAATTTTCCGTATCATGAATAATATAAATGGGACGATCCTTGAGCTCTGTAAAAAGGATTGCAATATATTCCCCGATAATACCCACAATCACAAACAGCATGGCAAACATGAAACATAAAAGAACTACTATTGTCGCATATCCGTTTGGCGTTCCCCTCGATGCCCACTCATAAATTGTATTTACCATAACAATCAGTCCA
Organism: uncultured Lachnospiraceae bacterium; assembly: GCA_944384125.1. Taxonomy (GTDB): domain Bacteria; phylum Bacillota; class Clostridia; order Lachnospirales; family Lachnospiraceae; genus Otoolea. The sequence goes on from CALWSF010000020.1 coordinate 26,187, forward strand.
AAAAGACCTACGACCATTCCCGAATAAATTCCCAGTTTAAGCGGGAGATCCGAAAAACACAGGATTGTGTTAATGGAAAACTTAAATAATTTCCGGATGCTGTATTTACTCTCCCCCGCTACACGCGGCCGCGCCTCATAGGAAAGCGTTGTCCGGCGAAAACCGATATTCTGCACATATCCCCGCAGGAAACGCACCTTTTCCCGGTAGTTTTCCTTCAGCACAGCGGCCGCATTGGCTGTCACAGCAAAAAAGTCAGAGGCATTGGGTTCCAGGTAAACATCGGATATTCTGTTTAAAAGCCAGTAAAAAGCAGAAGAAGTGACATTCTTTACGAGTCCGGCCGACTTATTCTGCGTCCTGACCATATTGATAACCTCATATCCCTCTTCAAATTTTTCAATAATCTGCGCCACACACTCCGGAGGATGCTGCAGATCAGCGTCCATGCACACTACTCCATCCCCGCTGCTTTTGTCAAGACCGGCCAGCATGGCGGCCTCATGTCCGAAATTCCTTGAAAAATGAATGACTTTAACCCGCTTGTCACAGGCGGCAAGCTCCCTCAGAATTGAAGCCGATCCATCTGAACTTCCATCGTTTACGAATATAAGTTCATAATCCCATGGAAGCGAATCAAAGACCGGCCGCGACTCACTGTAAAACTCGCCCAGCGCCTTTTCCTCGTTGTAAACTGATATGACAATCGATATTTTTTTCATAATTTAATGCTCTTCCTGCCTTTCGACTTCTGAATCTGAAATCTCAATTTCTATCGTTGAATGAGCCGGAACACGTTTCTCCTCCGGCGGAAGAGTCATATAATCGCCGTAAATGCATCTGAGTACATGTTCATAACCTGCCGGTGCCATAAGCATGGTATCCTCAAACGGAAGGTCAACCGCACTTTCACACCACTTTCCATCCAGCGTCACATAAAGGTAATCCGGCTGATAATTGCTGTAATACCAGCGTTTTGTGTTTTTCTTCTGATCCTTCATTGCCAGACACCGCTGGAGCCTGAAGAGAAGACGCATGGGGATCAGTTTTCCCACAGCTGTCAGAATGCCAACTCTGACTCTGTCCGCTGCACTGTATTTTGAAAAATCGAGGCGATCCCGGTGCGCCATGGCAAAACCATACACTGCCTTCTGCATAAATTTTGCCAGAAAGGAACCTGCTTTTCCGTCCGGAAGCCGGTCAAGAACAAACAGATCCACCCACAGATGGTTCAGCTTTCCCTCATAAAACCGCATATGCGCCGTATCCTCATGAACACGGCTGTTTTCATAGATAATCCGGGTAGTAAAGTCATAGAAAACGCTTCCCTGCCGGATATCCTCCGGCCTCAGGACAGACATTCCCTCCGGAAGCTCTTCCGGTGCCACGCGGACAAATTTTTCAAAATTATCACGGGTAAACGCCACATCCACATCATCATCCCACGGAATAAATCCCCTGTGGCGCACGGCTCCCAGAAGCGTCCCCGAGTCCATCATGTACTGAATACCGTGCCTGCGGCATATACGATCAATTTCTTTTAAAAGCTTTAAATTTGCCGCGTGTACCCCCGCAAGCTTCTCGTCCGCCCTCATTTTTTGCATGCCTCTCTCAGAATCCGTGCCATATAATCAATCATCTCATCTGTCATGCCCGGATAAACACCTACCCAGAAACTGTCACGCATGATGCGGTCCGTATTCTCCAGAGTTCCCGACACACGGTAACCCTTTCCGTCCCGGCGCATTTCATCAAAACAGGGGTGTTTTATAAGGTTTCCGGCAAACAGCATTCTGGTCTGAACACCCTTTTCCTCCACATATTGTACAACCCTGTTCCGGTCAACACCCTCACGGCAGGTAATCAGGAAGCCAAACCAGCTTGGATCCGCCCCCTCACAGGCAGCCGGCAGAATATATGAATCCTCCGTGCCGCTCAGCGCGGCCTTAAGCCGGGCAAAATTGTGCTTTCTCCTTTCCACAAAGGAAGGAAACTTCTCAAGCTGCGCACATCCGACGGCAGCCTGCAGATCTGTGGCCTTCAGATTGTATCCGAAATGAGAATAAACATATTTATGATCATAGCCAAGCGGAAGTTCCCCGTACTGTCTGTCAAACCGGTGTCCGCAGAGGTTATCACAGCCTGACGGGCAGACACAGTCGCGTCCCCAGTCCCGAAGAGACCGGATTATCTTATGAAGAAGCGGGTTGCCGGTATATACAGCTCCTCCCTCTCCCATCGTCATGTGATGCGGGGGATAAAAGCTGGACGTTCCGATATCTCCCACTGTTCCCGTAAATTTCATTTCTCCGTCAATCTCATACCGGCTTCCCAGCGCATCACAGTTGTCTTCCACAAGCCACAGACCATGACGGACACAGAAATCCCGGACTGCTTTCAGATCAAAGGGATTTCCCAATGTGTGGGCAATCATGACCGCTTTTGTCTTCTCCGAAAGCGCCGCTTCAAGACGGGTCACGTCAATATTATACTGCGGAATCGTCACATCCACAAAAACAGGAACCGCTCCATACTGAATAATTGGCGTTACTGTGGTAGGAAATCCTGCCGCTACGGTAATAACCTCGTCTCCCCGGCAGATGCGCCGTTCCCCCAGAAGCGGAGATGTAAGTGCCATAAAAGCCGTCAGATTGGCGGATGAGCCCGAATTTACCAGCGAACAGTATTCTGTTCCCAGATATTTGGCAAGCCCCTTCTCAAACTGTTCCGTATAACGCCCTGATGTCAGCCAGAATTCCAGGGCACTGTCTACCAGATTAACCATCTCCCGGCTGTCATAGACACGGGATGCATACGGGATTCTCTGCCCCTCTCTGAAAGGCTCTTTCTTCTCATGATACTTTTTGCAGTAATCAGCCACCAGTTCCAGAATGTGAAGGCGATCCTGCTCTTTATCCATATTTGTATCCGATGCTTTATCAAAAATCTTTTCTGTTTTTTCTTCTCTGTTCTCAAACATTACTGTCATCCTCCATTACCGCCCGCAAAAAGCTGCCGTCCTGACATGCAGGCCCGTCCGCCTCAAAAAACTCCTGAATCTGTCTGTCCGTCACAGCCCGCATATCCTGACCGGAAAGCCAGGCCTGTGACCAGAAAACCGTCTTTTTAACAGCTTCCTCCACATGGTATCTCGGCTGCCATCCAAATGTCTTTTTAACTTTTGAACAGTCCAGCTTCAAAAACGAGGCCTCATGAGGCCCGTTATCAGAACGGTTAATCCATGCCGCTTCCTGCCCCCATGCCTCACAGAACAAATCAGCCAGGCGTCCCGTGCACACACAGTCACTGTCATCGGGACCGACATTATAGTTCCCCGCCAGTTTTCCATCCTCCCACTGTCTCCTGGCCACCGTCAGATACAGAGACAGCGGCTCCAGAACGTGCTGAAAAGGACGGGTCGAATAGGGATTTCTCACAATTATTCTCTTTCCCTCTGACACAGCCCGGATGCAGTCAGGGATAATCCGATCGGAAGCGAAATCGCCTCCTCCTATCACATTTCCCGCCCGGCACGTGGAAATCGCACACCGGCCGTCTGCAAAAAAAGACTGCTTATAGCTGTGGGTAACCAGCTCTGAACACGACTTGCTGTTGGAGTAAGGATCATACCCATCCAGCCGATCTGTCTCTCTGTAGCCATATTCCCACTCCAGGTTCTCATAAACCTTATCGGTTGTTACATTGACAAAAGAGCGGACTGATGTGCAGTTTCTGATACATTCCAGGACATTTACCGTCCCCATCACATTTGTCTCATACGTGTAAACCGGATCCCGGTAGGAATCCCTCACAATAGGCTGTGCTGCCAGATGAAATACAATTTCCGGCTGAACCTCCGAAAACACCTGGCGAAGATGCTGCAGATCCCGCACATCTCCCCTTACATCCCGGATCGTATCGCCCAACTCCAGAATAGAGAACAGAGAAGGCTTTGTCGGCGGATCAAGGGCATACCCCGTAACTTCAGCTCCCGCCAGCGTCAGAATTCTTACCAGCCAGGACCCCTTAAAGCCCGTATGGCCTGTAACCAGCACCCTTTTCCCTCTGTAAAATTTCAAATGCTCCATTCCATTTTCTCCTTCCGTGCGGCATTCTCAGACCCCGGACACAGCCCTGCGGTCCAAATTCTCATTCATCACAGCCGGCTTTTATTTCCATGTTTTCCAGGGGGCATTTCCCTCCTGCCACATAGCCTCAAGCTGCATGCGATCTCTCTGTGTATCCATACACTTCCAGAAACCGTCATGCCGGTAGACCATCAGCTGTCCGTCTCTTGCCAGGCTCTCCAGGGGGGCCTTTTCAAAAACAGTTTCATCCCCGGCAATATAGTCAAACACTCCGGGATTCATAACCATAAATCCTCCGTTGACTATCTTTCCGTCGTCATCATTTTTCTCGCGGAACTCCCTGATCCTGCCGTCACTGTCCACATCCATAACGCCAAACCGCTGTCCCACATTCACACCTGTAATTGTGGCTATCTTGCCGTGGCTCTTATGAAAATCCACCAGTGCATGGAGATCCACATCCGACACACCGTCGCCGTAAGTCAGCATAAACGGCTCATCCCCGATATAATCCCGTACTCTTTTAATCCGGCCGCCCGTCATGGTGTGAAGCCCTGTATCTACCAGCGTGACACGCCATGGCTCCGAATAATTATTGTGTACCTCCATTGAATTTTTTGTCAGATCAAAGGTCACGTCTGAGGTATGGAGAAAATACTGGGCGAAATATTCCTTTACCACATACTGTTTATATCCCAGACATATAATAAAATCATTGTAGCCATACTGTGAATACTGCTTCATAATATGCCAGAGGATCGGCTGTTCCCCGATCTCCACCATAGGTTTCGGCTTGAGATGGCTCTCCTCACTGATCCTTGTTCCGAACCCGCCGGCAAGTATCACTGTCTTCATCCCATTCTACCTCCTTGTATTTCTCATATTATCTCACACATTCTATTTCCTGAAAATATTCAGATTGTTTTCTTCAAGAATCCGCATTGCTGACCGTATATCATCCGCATCACTGTGAAGATACATTTCCAGATCCTCATCCGCCGCCGTCCGGTAATTAAGGCCAAGCTCCCTGGAAATCTGCAGATAATCACGGCGAAACGGCGCTGTCCTGATTTCCGCTGCTGTCGTCCATATATTCCCCCAGAGAATCAGAGCGGAAAAACAAAGGATAAGCGCTTTTTTAAGACCGCTTGCCCTCTGCTTTATTTCCTGGTCTTTACCAGCCTCCCAGACCAGAGCAAATGTCAGAAGAATTCCGATAATTCCCATCTGATATTGTATCTCATAACGCGAAGACATTCCATACTCATCATTGAGAAAAATCCACCGTGCCGCCAGTATCAGCAGATGGTTAAATCCTCCGCTGAGAATCATCAGAAGCGGAAAAACCGTCTTTTCCCACAGTCTGAAGCGGATATTCAGGTAAAGGGCTGTCAGATACATAATAATCACGACAACTCCCAGCACATACAGGAAAAGCGGACCGCCGCTCTCCTGTTCCAGCTGCTCAAGCTGAGCCACACCGACAACCGCAGATGCGAACGCCTTAAGAATAAAGCTCAGAAAAAACTCAGGGGACCGGACAAACTCCTGAACAATACTCACATCCGAAACCGCTCCCCGATGCACATACACAGCCTGCGAATTGCTCCACAGGTATAAAAGGAGCGGCAGCAGAACGGCAGCAGCGCCTCCCAGCCAGACCAGGTCAAATCTTTTCTCTCTCCGGTATCCATTCCAGAGAAGCACCCCATAGGCAAGAAGTGCAATTGCCGAGTAACCGCCGCAGTAAGGCCCGGCAACAAGAAGTGTCAGTACCGGCGGAAGCACAAACAGACAAATCTTTTCTTTTTTTCCTCCGCCTCCCGTTCTGACAGCCCGATCCAGAACAACAAAATGAAAAATAAAACCTGAAATGGAGAGGAAGCACACCCACCCCGTTCCATTGGTCATCATCTCCCATTTATTGAGACTGAAATATACAAACTGTATGAACACAAACCAGACATATCCCACACGCCGCCTGTCGGCGCTGTACCATGCCAGTGCTGCCGCTCCGGCTGCCAGACTGACTATTCCCAGAATCATATCAAAAAATGTGTTGTAGCCAAACATCTTCACATTTATAATCCGCCCCAGATATGTGACAGGAACACGTGTCAGAATATCCGGCACAAAAAATTTGGCAGGATTGGCAACGTCGGGAAGATATGAATTAATAAGCCGGATATAATCAGAATAGGCAACATTGTCTGATGCCTTAAAAATATACCAAAGGCAAAACAAAAATCCCAAAATCACGGGAATTCCATAAGCCGCTCTCCGTCTCATTCCATTCTCCTTTTATTAATACTGAGCTGATTGAGATAAAGCTCAAACAGCTGGCGGTGTTTCTTTGCTATTACTTCCAGAATCACACCGCTGATCCAGAGAAGAAACGAAATAACATATAATCCGGAGCAGACAATCAGCGTGGGAAATTTGGGAACCATCCCCGTCTCAAAATAATCCCACAGAACCGGTGCAAAAAATACCGACGCTACCGCAAAACAGAAAAACCCGATCCAGCCAAAGAACGCAAAAGGCCTGTAATCCCGGAACAATCTGGCAATAGTTCGGAGAACCTTAAACCCGTCCCGGTAAGTATTGAGTTTTGATACACTTCCCTCAGGGCGGTCCCTGTATCCTACCGGTATCTCCACAAGCCTGAAGTTTTTATCCAGTGCATGAATACTCATCTCCGTCTCTATCTCAAACCCCTGGGACAGAATAGGGAAGCTTTTCACAAACTCATAGTTAAAAGCCCTGGCACCCGTCATGATATCCTTTATATTGCTTTTAAAAATCGTATTGATCAGACCTCTGACCAGACGGTTTCCCGAATTGTGGAACAGTCGTTTATTTTCCGTAAAATACGTGGATGAAAGACGGTCTCCGATAACCATATCCGCTTTGTGCTCCAGAATCTTCTCTACCATGAGCGGCGCATCTTCGGCCGGGTAGGTATCGTCTCCGTCCGTCATCAGATAACACTCCGCATCAATATCCCGGAACATGCTGCGAATTACATTTCCCTTTCCCTGCTGGTACTCATAGCGCACCACTGCGCCTGCCTCCCTCGCTATCTCATCCGTATGATCCGTCGAATTATTATCATATACATAAATTGTCGCATCCGGCAGTGCCTTTTTATAATCCTTTACTACCTTGGCAATTGTCTGGCTTTCATTGTAGCAAGGAATCAATACTGCTATCTTATCCATCTTGCGCTTTTCCTCCTCTATCTCCACTCGGGATTAATCATCACGGCCTTCCTGTATTGCGTTCTGCTTTTGAAGGTCAGCTCAACCATTCCCTCCAGCCCTGTAAGGTCAAGATCTATATCCATTCTTCTGTACTCTCTGTCTCCCACTGTCACAACAGCTGCTGTCTTTTCTGTCTTTCCGTCTGAAGCAGTCACTTCCACCTCAAAAAGAGCAGGAAGTATCCACCAGTCCGGATCCGCCGCTATTACAGACAGCACACAGTGATCCGACTTCTTCTCAAAGGAAAAACCCGGGGAGTCCTGCGCCCAGTCCCCGTAATACCATGTATTCTTCCGTCCGTCCGCCAGTTCAAGACCGGCCAGGGTATAGGACTGAACACCTTTTAAAATTGTATCCAGATAAAACAGATCACTCACATAAAATCCCGCTTCATTCATCCATGCGAGATATTCATCCAGAACTTCCCTCCCCTGAGGGAACATATCATAAACGCCCTCTCCATTCTCCATGGCCTGTCGGATTTCTTCCTCATATTCGGCCCGAAAAGAAGACAGCTCATTTGTGATGGAATACCGGTTCCAGACCGGAACATTATCCCCCGCGAGGCGGGCATAACTGCCATAGTCCCCCCAGGTAAGATATATTCTGTCAATCTTATCCAGGGCCTCATCTGAAAACAGTTGCCGATCCCGAAACACAAAGGGAATATTTTCCCTGTACGCCGCCATATTTCCATCCCGCATGGCCCATTCGTTGCCCTGCCACACAGACTGATATCCGTATTCCGCTCTGATCAAAAAGGGAACAGCCAGAAAAAGTGCTGCTGCCTTTCTCACACTTCTTCCGCAGTAAATCATCCGCAGAAACAGGAAGGCAGCCATAATACCGCCGATTACCAGCCCTCCCATGTAGTACCGGATATGTCCGGTAGATACCGTCCATGCGAATGCAGAACATACGAAAAGTACCATCATCCGGATCTCCTGTCTGAAAACAGGATTCCGGCGGCATACCAGCGCCCTGATCCCGTCTGCCGCCACCACAGCGGCAGCAGCCAGAACAACAGCCAGATCCCAGTTAAATTCACACCATATCTCGCTTAATCTGTAGCCGGGGAAAAATATCATATAAAGCGGCCACAGAAGTATCTCCAGAGCACTCTGCGGTCCCCATCTGGGATCTTTAAAATTCACATCAGAATAATACGGCGATTTAAAGAATGTATTGTAATACGGATAAACCGGATTTCCGGTAGAAATCCCGTTGTATCCCAGATATATTGTTACCGGAATAATCCCGGCTGCAAGGCAGACAGCAAACATTGCAGGCGTAACACTTTTCCGTATTTTTATGAGATACAGAATTACCAGCGGAGCCAGATAGACAATATTTGTCATCTTCAGGCAAAACAGAATGCCGCCCAGCAGGCAGAAGACACACGCCTCACAGAACGTATTTTCCCCGTCTCTGTCCCTTACCAGCAGAAATACCATTTCTACCAGGAACGGAAGCGCCGCAAGCTCTACCATATAACTGCCGCTTTCCTGAATAAGCTCAAAACGGCTTATGATAAAAAATGCCAGTACCGACGGCCAGCTTATAAAAATAGAACTGTTTCTGTCCGGACGCACCCTGCGCTCAAACCATGCAAGAAATGCCGTTGTCTGACGATACAGGACAAGCATTACCACGGCATTAAAAAGCGTTCCCATGCGCAGTCCCAGCAGAATCCGGAAGGGATAAAAAAGGCGATCTCCCAGACGGAATCCGAACATCTGAAACCTTCCCGGTATTACATGGTAATGAATATTATCTGCAAACCCCGGTATCTGTGACAGGAGATGATAGTTCTGGGTATCATAACTCATATCCGGCCGTATTCCCTTCACGGCAAAAAAAACAAAAATGAAAGCACATCCGGCCATAAAAAACAGATCTGTCCTGTTTTTTTCTCTTTTGGGCAATCCGATTACATAAAACATGAGCAGTGCAGCCATCAGAAGCGCCGTCAGACGCGATACCGCCGTTGTCTGCGGCATCCCTGCCAGCCAGCACAGAAAATCCAGAAGCTCACAGCACCAGATAAACACCGTATAAAATAAAAGGAGCAAAAAACTCCGGCTGCTCACACGCCAGGTGCATCTTCTGCCGCCAAAACGCATCAGCCATCTCCCCTTATCAGGCATGAAAAACCTCCGATATCAGAAAAAATATTCTTCCAGCATAAGACAGAGCGCGTGATAGACAGGAAGATGAAGCTCCTGTATTTTATAGGTTTCCTTTTCCGGAACAACAATGGAAACATCACACAGACTTTTAAGTCTCCCGCCGTCACGGCCCGCAAGTCCGATAACCTTAAGTCCTGCTGCTCGGGCAGCAATCGCACCGCAGATAATATTTTCAGAATTTCCTGACGTGGATATCCCCAAAAACACATCGCCCTGATTTCCATAGCCCAGAACCTGCTGAGCAAATATCAGCCCTCCGTCCACATCATTTAAAAATGCGGTGGACAGTCCCGGGTGTCCCGTCAGAGCAATGGCGGGAAGACCCTTCTGCAGCTTACGGGACATCACGTCTCCAAGCTGCGGATCTATGGCGCGCATGGCATCCGCTATCTCCGGATCCACCGGACGCGGTTTTACAAAGCCTTTCATCAGTTCTCCCACAATATGCTCGGAATCTGCACAGCTTCCTCCATTTCCCGCAACAAGAAGCTTGCCGCCCTTCTCATATGCAGCCCGCAGTATCTCAAACGCAGCCCGTATATCAGATTTTACCGCCTCCAGAGCCGGATAGCGTTTTATCAGCTCTTCCAGATATTCATTCTCTCTCATCTGATTTCTCCTTTCAGATTCCATTTTCAGCCATTTTTCATTCTTTTTCTATTGTCCGAAAATCCTGTAAAACCGATCAAAATTCTTCAGGTTCTCCCGGGCCGTCTCCTGATCAACCGGTTTTTCTGAAACCGCAGCCAGAAAATTCCCCTCCTCAAAAAGAAGATCCGTAAGGCTCCCGCGGCCAATCAGTTCTCTCAGAAGACCATAGCTCCACTCCCAGTTTCCCGGCCCGATGTAGCCCGCTTCCGCATAAATGTAGTCCGTACCGGCATACTCCATATATTCCTCAAAGGCTTCAGGGGAATTTACAAGCTCTACATTTCCCCATGGCGATGTAACATCTTTATAGGATTCCACGATACAGGGAAATTGCAGGCAGAATGGATGATCCCCGAATGCTATGACCCGATTCTCCCGATCCTCTGCCAGGATCTGCCAGATCATGGCATTCCCTTCGCTTATCATCCGCTCATGCTCCTTCTGACGGTGATTCATCCTTCCTGTATTGATAAGCTTCGGCTCGCTGAAACCGGCTGACCACGCCCAGTTTGTAAGCGAGGTAATGAGCAGGTTGAATACCAGCACAGGTGTGAGACAGAACAGAAAAGCCTTTCTGTATCCCAGCAGACAAAGCCTCTCTGCCGCCCGGCAGGCCGCCAGAAGAAGCATGGTGTAAAGAAGCATAAAGTAATTTCCATCCACCTGATAAAGCATTACAAGGCTTACCAGATTGACAGCCAGAAACGGCCAGAAAATCATGTGAGACGCCAGATATATTTTTCTCTCATCCGGCTGTCCGCTGTTTCCGGCAGCCGTACAGGCAGATACCCTGTGGACCCGCCCTGAGAATCCCCCATTCAGAAGACATACCAGAACACAGATAATGAGGAAAAACAGAAGGGAAGTTCCCCACGCCAGAATCACATGGCTCATATCTTCCCCCTCAGGTGCCAAAAGCATCTGATACATCCTTCTGAGCAGAACGCTTAGCCCGCTCTCATCCTGATAATTCTGCGGAAGCTCTCCCACCGCAAAGGGATATTTCATCTCAAATCCCAGAGCCGAAAAAATCGACGTAAACACAGATGTCACAGGCATTCCTGTAATTATCATTGTTCTCGCCCAGATTCCCGCGAGCGCTCCTGCCGGAAGAAAGGCAAAAAGCCATGTACCGCCGGCTCCCTTAAGTTTCAGTTCCCGGGACATCAGAAGATAGATCCCCATCATTCCAAACACTGCCGTAGAAAATACAAGGGCAGTTGGCTTCATGGTCAGAGACAGGAAATAGGCCCCGGCCGCACCAAGCAGCAGAAAAGGACGTTTTTGTCTCAGGTACTGAAAAAACAGCCCCATCATAATCAGCTGCAGCAGCCACGTAATTATATCCGTCTTTGCGGAAACAGCCATATTCATTATGCCCGGCAGGGCTGCTGTCATTATTACTGCAAGCACGGCACCCCTTCGTCCGACAAAATAGCCTGCAAGCCACGCTGTTGCCGCCAGTCCCAGAACAGCCAGCCAGAGGTTAAAAAACAGCAGGTAGCTGTGCGATGCCAGATCACAGAGCGGAAGAGTCAGAACCTCCCATCCCTTTGAATAGACATATGCCATTCCCACCAGTCCGGGATTATCATAAATTCCCCCTCCGACAGCCAGAATATATTCAGATCGGACCCCATACCACAAAGTGTCAAAATCAAGCGACAAATTCATCCGTCCCGCCTGTATCAGGATGAGAACAAGAATCCATACCGCAGCAGCCCGCCATGCCGGCGAAGCTTCTTCCATCTTTTTGCAGGCAGCTTCCCAGAATCCGTATTTCCCCCTGTCGGCGCCGTTTCTCTGTGCTTTCTTTCTCCGCGCCCGGACCACATCGGCAAGAATAAGTAAACTTCCACAGCCGTAAACTGCTATGCGCATCCATACAATCTTTCCCTGGCCCAGAGCAGATAACAGGCAGAAAAACAGAATAGCCGCACTGAAGCCCATGAGAAGAGAAATCGACAGCGCCGCTGCCCTTTCACTTCCGTTCTGTATGCGGCAATACCATTTGTTCTCCTGAAGCTTTCCGTCAGAGTCAGGCATATTGTCATGCGTTTTGCCAATCCTGAAAACCAGTTCTTTCAGGGCACAGCCAATTCTTAAAAGACATGCCAGATAAATGGCAGATACTGTCATAGGCAAAAACACTTCGTGAATCCAGCAGAAAAAAAGTATCAGAAAAACAGACAGCGTAAGACGCACGTGACCTGTTTTCGGCAGAAATACGGCGCCGGACATCAGAAAAAACAGAACGGCAATTTCTGCCAGCATCCTGTGAAATTCCGAAAATGTTATATAAACCGCAAGAAAACCATTTTCCCTAAACAGCGCTTCAGCCGGGAATAAGACTGACACAACCGCAGCGGCGGCCAGAAGCAGAATAGACGCAGCCTTCCCCGGTCTCAAAATATTTATTTTATCCTGCACTGTGTCCACCCCCTCGTTTTTTATACGGCATCTGACAGCTTCATTTCCGCCCGCAGCCGGCACGGCCATCAAGAACAGCCTTCACAGCTTCAAGAAGATTGTCCGCATAATAATCATACTTCCGGGAAGCATCTATCTCCCCGCGCAGAGACTCTCCGTATCCGGTTCCCACTAAAATTCCGCATACTCCGAATCGCTTTCCCGCCTGTGTATCCAGAAGCTTGTCTCCAATCATAAACGAGTGCTCTCTGTCTATCTTCTCCGGAAGATCCCGCTCTGCCATCTCAAACATCCCGATATCCGGTTTCCGGCAATGACAGACCTTTTTATACTTCCCGATTCCATATTCCGGATGATGAGGACAGTAATAAAATGCATCCACATGGGCTCCTTCTTTTTCCAGAAGAGAATTCATATATCCGTGGAGATGCTCCACATCTTCCTCCGTGTAATACCCTCTCGCAACACCGGCCTGATTCGTTACGACAATGACCCGGTACCCGGCCTGATTGAGAAGGCGAATCGCCTCTCCCGCGCCTTCAATAAGCCGCAGATCCTCGGGCCTGTAAAGATAGTTCACTTCCTCATTTATGGTGCCATCCCGATCAAGAAAGACCACCGGAATACCATCTTTGCTTTTTTCTGCCATGGTATCCGCGTTTTTATCACTACACATGAAAGCAATACTCCTTATCCGGCATCTTCACTTCAACCTCATGATAATCCCAGCGATCCTCGTCACAGATCCAGCTCTGAGCACCCCGGAGCTCAAAATTCCAGTCCATCAGCTGCCCGCCGGCATTCTCCAGGCGCCGGGCAACCTGATGCTTTACATTGTAAGGACAATAGACGAGAAGGAATCCGCCTCCTCCGGCTCCCAGAAGCTTTCCGCCCAGAGCACCCGCTTTTTTTGCCTCCTCATACAGAATATCTATCTGAGGATTGGTAATCTTGCTGCTCATGCGCTTCTTGCTCTCCCACCCATAATCGAGAAGGCGCCCGAAATTATGGAGATTTCCCCTTAAAAGCTCATCCTTCATGGCGTAGGACAGGGCCTTTACCTCGCACATTGCCTGAAAAGCATCCTGTTTCTTATAATTATCAACCTGATCCTTGATGATATTCGCTGATACATGCACATTGCCTGTGTAGCAGAGAAGCAGATTGTACTGCAGCTCATTGATTATATCACGCCGGATACGCAGAGGGTTTACAACTACCTTATTGCGGCCGTGGAACTCAATGAAATTGAATCCTCCAAATGTGGCCGCATACTGATCCTGATATCCGCCCGCAATTCCCAGATCAAGCCTCTCCACCCCGTACGCCAGATCCGCCATGGCGTAATTGTCAAATTCCACACCTTTCCACCGGGCCATAGCCGTCAGAAGGCAGACCATAACAGTTGAGGAGGTTCCCAGTCCCGATCCCGGAGGCGCATCGCACTGGAGGTACACCTCACAGCCCTGCTTGATATCCATCGCCTTAAGGGCAGCCGTTACCAGGTCGAGGCGGCCGTCATACACATAATTTTCTTTTGCGTTGTATTTAACTGTCATATCAAAATCAAGCGAATGGACAATTATCTGTTCATCCTCCCGCGGAATAATGGAACAGTAGGCGTACTTGTTAATGGTACTTCCTATAATCGCACCGCCCTGCTCCACACAGAACGGTTCCACATCCGTACCGCCTCCCCCAAAGCTTACCCGCAGAGGCGCCCTTCCTCTGATTACCATTTTACTGTTCCCCTCCTCACATCATCCTGAAAACGAAAATAATCCTCGGGAATCCCGATATCAATAAAATACCCGTCATTGACAAAGCCGCCCAGAGAGCGGCCCTCTTTCATCCAGCGGGGAATCATCTGATTTTCCAGGGACACCTGACCATCCGGAATCGTATCAAGAAGTGCCCGATCCATCAGGTAAACACCTCCGTTTATCGTACCAGGACGGACCTTCCCCTCTTTTTCATTGAATTTTTTAAGGATACCGTTTTCAAGAACTGCTTCCCCGTATCTGGATATGTCGGGAACTTTTCTGAGAACCAGTGCCATATCAAGTTTTCCGTCACGTTTTTCCCGGAAAAGTCTTTCGTAATCCAGCTCATAAAAGGTGTCTCCATTGAGAGCCAGAAATGAGTCCTCTGTCACAAAGCGCCCTGCATTTTTAAGGGCTCCCGCTGTCCCCAGAAGTTCTTCCTCATATGCATAGAAAGCCCGTATTCCAAAACGTGTGCCGTCTCCAAAATACTCTTCTACCATGCTTCCTTTATATCCTACTGCAAATATGATATCCGTTATTCCAAAGCCTGTCAGGCTGTGCACCACATATTCTATAAAAGGTCTCCCCTCAATCAGCGCCATGGGCTTGGGACGATCATTTACCACACTGCGAAGTCTCGTCCCCAGTCCTCCCGCCAGCAGAACTGCCTGCATTTTTCTCTCCTCCTGATACATTTCCGGAATCTATTTTTCTCCGGCTTCTGATTCCTGTATTTTAAAGTATCTGCGGCTCAGCTCTTTTTCCAGCACGCCTGTGTAAGCCGCCAGCAAAAGCCACGTCTGCCAGAGACCATCCACATGTGTTCTCTCCTGTCCGTGAGATGCCGCCACTCCCTGTCCGATAAGGGCACATCGAACATCATTTCCTCCTGAAAGCGCTGCCGAAGCATCTGACTTATAATACGGGAAAATGTCTACCGCATAGTCAATTCCATACTCCTTTGCAAGATCAATCAGGCGGTTGGTCATATCAAAATCATAGGGACCTGATGTATCTTTGGCGCAGACAGACACATGGTATTCATCCCCGCTCAGGTCTCCTCCCAGCGCTCCCATATCGATCGCAAGAAATTCCTCCGTCTCCGGCGGCAGGAAGCTGCCGCCATGACCGACTTCCTCATAATTGCTGAACAGGATTCTCAGCGTCTGCTCCGGCTGTTTTCCCGTATCATGCAGATATTTCAGGAATCCCAGAATTACAGCAACAGATGCTTTGTCATCCAGATGACGCGACTTGATAAATCCCGTTTCCGTGTATACAAATTTAGGATCAAAGCTTATAAAATCGCCCGGACCTATCCCCAGTTCTTCCGTATCTTCTTTCGTGCGTACTCTCTCATCAAGCCGCACCCTCATATTTTCTTCTGTCCGCTCCAGCTTCCTGATATCAGGAAATGTATGAATGGACGGTGTAATCGTCTCTATGGTTCCCGTAAATTCCTGACCGGCTCTTGTGTGAACCTTACAGTAGCTCCCCTCCACGGACTGCATTGCAAAGCCGCCGATGGGAACAAACGCCAGCGTCCCGTCAGGGCGGACAGAACGAACCATGGCCCCCAGCGTATCCACATGGGCCGAAAGTCCCAGAACACGCTCCGTTTTCCCTGCAACACTTACCATCAATCCGCCCTTCCGGTTAAAGGTACATGGAAAACCCAGCATATCAACCTCTCTTCGGATTCTTTCCATCACTCTTTTGGTATAACCCGACGGGCTTGGTATATTAATAATCTCCTCAAGAATTTTAACAATATACGGCATATCACTCATTTCATTTACCTGCCTTTCTCCAAAAGAGAACAAAATACCCAGCTTAACTTTTGTATTTTATCACAGTTCCCTGCACATTTCTACCTGATCAGCAAAGAAAAGACATAAAAAGGCCCCGTTTTCCGCCCCATACAGGCTGTCCTCCTGACAAAAAAGATAGCACCTTTCAGTACTGTCCCGTTTCTTCCAGATAACGCTCCATTTTAATCAGGCGTGCTTCATTCTGCTCCCTGCACCGCCTGCTCACGAGTCCCGTCAGAACCTCCATGGCCATCACAAGGCTGGTATAAGAGTTATAAAATGACAGCCCGCTGCAGGAATTAAAAATTACCGCATCCGCGCCGCTGCAAAGCGGCGATGTCAGCCGGTCCGTCAGAGCAATGATATGACTCCCCGCCTCACGCGCCATCCGCACGGCAAAAACCGTGTCACTCGAATACCGCTCAAAGGAAATCGCAATTACCGCATCCTTCTCTGATAAATCGACCAGCCGGTCCACAGCAGGCTGTCCCCCTGATACCACATACACATCCGGCCTGATACAGCCCAGCATGACCCCGAGAGAGGATGCAAATCCGCCGCAGGCACGGAATCCGGCAATATACACCCGCCGGGCACCGGAAATCAATGCGGCGGCTTTTCGATATTCCTCATAATCTTCCGCCGTCTGATCCGCTTCCACATTACGCAGGGCATTCTCTTTTATTCCCCGAATCAGCTCTTCTTCCGTAAAGCCGGCGTAATCCTTAATTTTCTCATATGGAATCCTCTCTCTTCTTCCCATCCTGTCTTTTGCCAGCTCTCTCTGCAGCTCCCTCTTAAAACTGGTAAAATTCTCAAATCCCAGCTTGGAAGAGACACGAATGACAGAGGAAGGGCTTACCTGCAGTGTTTTTGCCAGTTCTGCCGCCGTCATAAAACAGGCTTCTCCCTTATTTTTCAGTATAAAGTCGAGCACCAGCCGATCGTTTCGTGTCAGTCTGGCATTTGCCAGCCGCTCCGCCATTTTTTCCATTTATGTTCCTCCCTGAAAATCCATATTTTTATTGACATTCCCCATGGCTTTTTCTATAATGATTTTCATAAATCTTTTTATATGAAAAATGATTCTCATAAATCATTCTTAATTATAAACAAATTGTGGAAATTCTGCAAGTACACGAAACAGGGGGAAGGAGGAAAAGTACATGGCACGTGATATGACGAAAGGAAATATAACAGGACATCTGCTGCTCTATGCCGGCCCGCTGCTTTTCGGCAATCTTTTCCAGCAGCTCTACCACACGGTAGATTCTGTGGTGGTGGGACGTTTTTATGGAAAAGAAGCACTGGCAGCGGTAGGCGCGGCCGGACCTATCATGAATATTCTGATTTTTCTGATTGTGGGCCTTTCCATGGGCACCTCTATCCTTATGGCCGGATATTTCGGAGCCAAAAATTTCAGGGAGCTGAAGGAAGAACTGGCCACGTCTCTGATTGCCGGCCTTATACTTACTGTTGTTCTCTCTGTATTCTCCGTAGCAGGCAGCGGTCTGTTTATCCGGCTGACACAGACTCCGGCTGAAATTGCAGTCATGGCCTCCGGCTACCTGCGAATTGTTTCTTTTGGTCTTATTTTTACTTTTTTCTATAACCTGTTTTCAGCAGCCCTCCGGGCAATAGGAGACTCAAAAGCGCCGCTCTACGTTCTGATTCTGACTACTCTTGTCAATGTATTTCTTGACATTTTTCTGGTAGGCATAATCCGGCTGGGTGTTACAGGCGCGGCCCTTGCTACCGTTATCTCTCAGGCAGTCTCAGCTCTGGCTCTTTTTCTTTATATCCGCCTTCGGGTACCCAGTCTGTGCCTGTCCTTAACGGATCTGAAAATGCAGACGGCTCTGCTTAAAAAGACAATTGATTTCAGCTCCGTTTCCGCCGTCCAGCAGACAGCTCTCTATCTCGGACGTCTTCTGGTACAGTCCGGAGTCAATACGCTCGGCGTTGATGCGGTAGCCGCGTTTAATGCCGTTTCTATTATCGACAGCTATGTCCTTGCTCCCGGAGACAGTCTGGCCGCCTCCATTACCACTTTTTCTGCCCAGAATATGGGAGGAAAAAAATACAGCCGTATTCCGAAGGGGCTTAAAAACATGTTTATCATTGCAGAAGTCTGTACCGTACTTATTGCAATATTCGTTCTGCTCTTTCGCCATCCTCTGCTCGGAATTTTTCTGAAGGAAGAAGAAGCGGGAGCTCTCAATCAGGCACTGTCCTATCTTGTACCCATGGCAAGCTTCTATTTTCTGAGCGGCATAACCAACACATATCAGGGATACTTCCGAGGTATCGGAAAGCTGCTTGTGACGCTTATGGGAACATTCGTGCAGATACCAATCCGTGTGGCCGTCAGCTATGCACTTCTGGGACGTATGGGGATCCGGGCTGTTGCGGTAGGAACCGCCATCGGCTGGTTCTGCATGGCGCTTTTTGAGACAGCAGTATATCTGCGGTGCGGGCGGATCCGACTCGCTGACGGAAAATAGCAGTTCCCGGATCACTTCACTGCATCTGATAAATCCTTATCTATATAATAAGCGGCGGGAGAAATTCCGCCGCTTTTTATGCATTCAGAAAAATCCTGCTTTTATTTAATTTAACGTTTACTTTATCCCGAACACTGACTTCTTTATGCTGTCCAGCACAGCCGTATCAACTTCAGCATTTTTAATCTGCTCCTCCAGCTTTTTAACCTCTGTATCTCCCTGTTCCTTTACCTTCTCATACATCTTTTCAAATCTGAGACTCAGAGTGTAATCCTCCAGTGTCAGTCCCGATGCGCTCAGTTCATCCCGTGTCATGGCGGCATAATCTCTCCGTGCAGCGCTCAGGACCTGCTCCTCCTCTTTTTCAGAAAGAGAAGCTGAATCTTCACAGGATGCAGCGGCCAGACGCCCAAGCATTTCATCCTTTACCTTCCCAAAAAGATTGTCGGCGATTGTCTCCTCCTCATTCAGAGGTTCCAGCCATGCCTCCGGAGGCCATTCCCTGTCATATTCATTCAGAGCCCTGTATTCCAGATCATTCTTTCGCTGAAGAACTTCCGCATAAACCATGCCATACGTTATCCTGTTGTCTCCGATACTGGCAACAGTTTTTGTCCCGTCCGGATTGAGCGACACAGCATCCTGTGAGGCATCAGCCACCAGCCCCATCAGATCTCCGTAGCCCTCCTCCTCCATATTTGCATATGGGATGAATCTGAGAGAAGCGCTGTTAATACAGTAACGTACTCCTCCCTTCTCCTCCCGGCCGTCATTAAACACATGTCCCAGATGTATATCGCCGACACGGCTGCGTACCTCTGTTCTTCCCGTGCCGTCAGAATCTGTCCGCTCCACAACGACTTCCGGGGCTATGGGCCTTGAAAAACTGGGCCATCCGCATCCGGCATCATATTTGTCAGAAGAAAGAAACAGCGGTTCTCCCGTCACAATGTCCACATAGATCCCCGGCTCATAGAAATTATCATACTCTCCGGTAAATGCCGGCTCCGTATCCCCATACCGGATGATTTTGTACTGCTCCTCTGTTACCATCTCCTGTATCTCTTCATCCGATGGCTTTGAATATGCCGACGAATCAATAAGGCGTTCAAAATCAGACAGACTGGAAAAATCCACATGGCAGTATCCGTCCGGATTTTTTACGAGATAATCCTGATGATACTCCTCCGCCAGATAATAACTGCTCAATGGAAGAAGCTCCGTCACAATAGGAGATGAATATTTTTTCTGCACCTCTTCCATGACAGATTGCAGAGTAGCGACATCAGCTTCATCTGTGTAATAAATACCGCTCCGATACTGGCTCCCCACATCAAACCCCTGTCTGTCAGCCGTCAGGGGATTTATAATCATAAAAAAATGCTCTGTCAGATCCCGGAGACTGACTTCATCAGGATCATAGATCACATGGACGGTCTCCGCATGACCCGTAGTCTGACTGCACACATCCTCATATGAAGGCTTTTCCGTTGTGCCGTTTGCGTATCCGACAGTGACGTCATGCACTCCCGGTACCTGTGAAAAATAGGACTCTACTCCCCAGAAACAGCCGCCGGCATAAAATATTTCTCTCAGATTTTCTCCGTCTTCACTGTCCCGCCAGCCCTGATCTTCAATCGCTGCAGACAGAGGTAAATTACCGTCTGCCGCCGCAGTATCCGCTGTTTTTTCAGAAGCACAGCCCGAAACAGAAAACAGGGCACATCCCGCCGCAAGCAGCAGCATCATTTTATTTTTCATTCAAAATCCTCCCGGATAACCTCCCATGCCGCATCTATACTGAAGTGCCTGCGGATATACTCCTGTGTTCCCTCTGAAAGACGGAGAAGCTCCTTCTCATCTGTATAAAGCCGGATTACCGCATCAGCAAAAGATTCCGGTTTATCCTCAACCACCAGGATATCTTCCACTTCCGGAATTCCCTCGCTTCCCACAGAGGTCGTGACAATAGGAGCGCCATTATAAATTGCCTCCACAACCTTTCCTTTTACACCGGCGCCGTACCGCAGGGGAACAACCACCAGGCGGCAGCTCTGATACAGCCGCTCCAGTTCTTCATCTGATACAAAGCCTTTCACAATGACTCCGTTATCCGGACTGTGAAGTGCCTGAATTTCCTCAGTCGCGCGGGATCCCACAATATAAAAGTTTACCGGACATTTTTCACGGATGCGCGGGAATATTTCCCTGACAAACCAGAGAACCGCGTCGGCATTCGGCGGGTGGGCAAAGCCCCCGACAAACAGAAGTCCCTCCCGTTTTTCAAAATCTCTGTTCAGATTCTCCAGGAAGTTTTCATAGACATACGCCGTAATAGCCTTAGCCGGAATATCCTCATCTACCGCATGAATCGCATCTATCTCCACCTGGGACGGGTAATAGGACACCGCCGTCTTGTGCATCAGGGAGAACTCAATGGATTTCCAGTATTCGGACTCCCTGCGTTTTTTCACATCTCCGGTAAGCTCATACTCCCGGAATTCCCGTAGGAAATGAAGATCATGCCCGTAATAAATCATTTTTATATCTGTGTGCTCTTTAATAAAATCCACATACTTGGTGGCAATATGCGGGCGGTTCAGGTAAACCACATGTATGTCTTTTCCGTTCTTCTCCAGCCAGTCCCATATACCCGTCAGATATTCCTGGCCGTAAAGGACTTCTATTCCCATCTGCTGGAGAGCTGACGTGTATGGCTCCTCATGAAGATAGTTATCTCCCACGAATTTTACAACATAGCCCTTTTTCAGGAACATTTTAAGATACTGGAAGGTGGTTTTGGAACCCGCATCCCGGTCAAAAGTGGGAACATAGTGATCGATGACCACAATAATTTTCTTTCCCATGCTGCGCTCCCTGGCGCGGAAGGGATTGGGATTTCCCGTATTCACGCACTGGGATTTAAACTCCTCTTTCCACTTTTCTTTGAGCTTTTCACTGTTTTCCACCTGATAGCGCTTCAGTCCCGTTCCGGTCACATCCGTACCGTTGGAAATCCCCTCAAAGTGAATTACCTTTGACTGGGGCTGATACACAACGCGGTATCCCGCCTTTCTTACCTCAAAAGCCAGATCTGAATCCTCGCAGTAGGCGGGGGCAAAGCGCTCGTCAAATCCGCCGATCCGTTCCCAGAAACTGCGCGGCAGCAGGATCGCGGCGCCCGAAATATAATCCACATCTTTTACATAGTTGTACTCCGCCTTGTCGGGATCATCGAGGCGTCCGTAATTCCATCCGGAACCGTCGCTCCAGATAATACCTCCCGCCTCCTGAAGACGACCGTCGGGATATACCAGCTTGGAACCCACCATTCCGATGGTCTCATCCGACTCTATGAGCCGCACAAGAGAGCTGAGCCACCCTTCCGTAACCTGCGTATCATTATTAAGAAACATGATATACCGGCCCCGGGCAGACTTCGCCGCCTGATTGCAGTTTCTTAAAAAGCCCTGGTTCTCTGCATTTCTGCAGATAACCAGATTCTCTGCAAACTCGGACAGGTGCTCCGTTGCATCAGTGGACACATCATCCGCGATAATGATCTCGTAATCCACATCCTTTGTATGCTCCAGAATGGACTGAAGGCAGAGGTATGTGTAATGAATCTGATTGTAAACCGGGATAATGATGGAGACCGCCGGTTCCCGGGTCTTCGGGAAAACGAGTTTTCCGTACTGAAGATATTCCTCTCCAATCTCAAAGTCTCCCTTTATCCTGTTTTTCCCTTCCTCTGACGTATACATCCTGTAGGAACGAAGCGGGTGCAGAACCGCATTGCGGCAGTATCCCATCTTTTTGCGCTTAACCGTTCCCTTCGGATATCTCTTATTGAATTCCTGGCCCAGTTTCCTGCGGACCTTGAACACGGCAGCTTCATGACGGTTGAGATAATCGATGGTCTTTGCCATCTCGCCAATCTCACGGCGCAGATCTCCGATCATAACCTCCAGATTCGCCACATGATTATTTGTCAGGCGCTGTACCTCCTGCACCTTGGCAAGCGCCGTATTTTTCTCAGAATTTTCCGCACGGAGCTGCTCTAAGCGTTCCTTTGCTCTCTCCAGCTCTCCGTCCACATCCGCCAGCTCTTTAAGAGTTTTCGTCCGGACCATGTAGTCTTCCTGGTAGGTACGCTGATTTTCCCCGTGAACGTATTCCTGAAATCCCCGCTCCATCTTCTCATAGAGATCAAGCACTTCGCTCTGAGCACTCAAAAGCTCCGGAAAACGTGCCAGGAATTCCCGCTCTGTCACACCGTTCAGGAGACTTTTATATGTGCTGTAAAAATAGCGGAGTGTGCGGTAACGCAGAAATTCAGACGGAATGGGGAAGTCAAATACCCACTCATAATCAATGGCACACGGTCCGTCCTCCGTGACTATAAAGTTTTCAAAAATACCGTCTATATTGGAGACCCGGTACGCACTGCCGGAAAGAAGTTCCGACAATTTCTCCCGCGGCATATCATCCAGTTCTCCCAGAGAATTAAAAACTTCCAGGAAAGCATCTGTCAGCTCAAAATCCGCAACCGCCTCCGGCTTCACACCGTCTACAAGATGCATCGCTTCCCGAACAGCCTCTGAAAGGCCTTCTGGCTCAGCCGAAAGACGCTCTCCCAAAAGTTCTGACACCGTCTTTCCCTCAAGATAAGGGAAACGCACCCTGCTTTTATCCTCTGAGAAATCCGGCCGTACAAGACTCAGTTTCTCCATCTGCCCGCTTAAAGACTCATACTTTTTTTCGAAAGAACGGATATGCTCTGCTCCCTCCGGGCACAAAGCCGCTTTCTCCGCAAAAATCCGGCCGTTTTCCCGGCAGATCGCCGTTCTTATCTGGAAACACTCTCTGCGGGTACGGTTGTACTTTACATACAGAGTCTCCGGCTCTTTCTCCGGAACGCTGTCAGTGGAATCCTCTTTCTCCCAGAAAACAAGAAACGAATTGGCAAACTGATCAAAGCTGCCATCCTCACAGGCGGCATCATACGCCGCGCCCACATCCATCAGAAGATATCTGGGATAGTCGTACAGAGTCAGCGCGCCTGTAAGTTCTCCCTTTTTAGGCAGGTACGCATCTGAAAATATTTCCCCCGGAAGACGGTAATCTGGCATCGGATAATAAAAACGACCACCCGGAAGAAGGCGTTCCATCTCTTTTCTCGTCGTTGCTGCCGCATCCGGCGCCGCACCTGCCAGGTACTTAAGACCAAACCGGTTGCAGGCCGCCGCAATCAGGACACCGCCGGGAGCCAGAAGGGACTTTGCCGCTTCCAGCTGCCCGCTTCTTTCCTTTTCGCCAAAAAGAGAGCCTATTATGGTTACATAGTCATAGAAAATGCCTTTTTCAGCGGTTTTTTTGGCATAATCCGAAATATTCCCGCAGATACAGGATATTTTCCTGCTGTATTCAGGCTCTCTCTGAAAACGGCATTTTACCGTCTCAAGACTGGCCTCCGATTCATCCAGCACATCGACAGCCGCCGTTCTCTCCGCAAAGAGACCGGTAAGCGCTCCGCTGTCAGCTCCTATCTGGAGGACTCTTCCCTCCGGCCGGAAAGGATACCATTCCAGAAGATTTTCCCGCGGTTTCCCCAGCGCATACAGATATTCCAGCCTCTTGTTTTCCCGGAGCGCCCGTTTCCGATCGCTCCCGTATTTTTCAAATAATGCTAAAAGCTCCTGTTCGTTCGTTTTCATACGACCGTTCCCTTTCGCTTGATCTGAGCCTCTACCTCAGGCTCCATATCATAGATACCCACTGTATTTTTATTTGAAATTACCGTAATATTGGCCACGTCATACAGGCGATGATATACGACGTGCTCTCCTCCCTCAAAGCCTGTGCAGCTCATGGAAAGCAGGTACTCTCCTCCCTGAAGAGTCATCTTCTGGGTAAATGTCACATCATACTCATCTCCCGCCTTTACCGGCTTTATGTCAGTTCCCTCAAAAAGCGTGTTCGTTCCCGTCAGTTCCGTACCTTTTTTATCTTTTATTGTATATGTGAAAATCGGTGCCTGAATATCCGCATGGAAACGGATTCTCTCCCGGATCGAAAAGTTTTCTCCTTTAAGAAGAAGATTCGTCACATTTCCCCTCTCATCCAGAAGCCCCAGATCAAAAATCTCAGCTCTGCCATCTCCGTACTCCTCCCGGTTGGCGTTGATCGTCATCTGGTCACGCATAAGGCCTTTATCCTCCGGGGAAGCACCCATGTCTTTTCCTCCGTCCGCTTTTTCCTCAGAAGCAGAAACATTCTCCTCCGCCACTACTACCTTATCCCCGGAAAAATCATGCATCTGGGCTACTTCGGCCCGCAGAGCCTCCATCTGACCGGCAAGGATCTTTTTATACAGATCCACCATCTTGCCCGCAGAACCCTCCGCGATAAATTCTCCCTTATTCAGGAGAATAACCTTGTCGCAGTATTTGATAATGCTCCCCATATCGTGAGTAACCATGACGATTGTCGTCCCGCTTTTCCGGATTTCCTCCATACGTCTGTAACACTTGGACTGGAAGAAAACATCTCCCACAGAAAGAGCTTCATCCACAATGAGAATCTCCGGCTCCACATTGATGGCCAGTGCGAATGCCAGACGCACAAACATACCGCTTGAATATGTTTTTACCGGCTGGTAAACAAAATCTCCAATCTCTGCAAACGCCAGTATCTCCGGCAGCTTTGCATCCATCTCCTTCCTGGAATATCCCATCATGGTACCATTCATATATATATTTTCAATACCGGTATAGTCCTGATTAAACCCTGCCCCCAACTCCAGAAGCGCGGAAATTTTTCCGTCCACTCTGACAGTTCCCGTGGTGGGAGTGAGAACTCCCGTTATGATTTTCAGAATAGTGGATTTTCCGGAACCATTTGTTCCGATAATTCCCACAGTCTGTCCCTTTTCAACCGTAAAAGAAATATTGTTCAGGGCATAAAAATCTCTGTGATATTCCCGATGACGCGGGCTCAGAGATTCTTTCAGTCGGTCGATAGGCTTATCATATAATTTATAAATTTTAGTGACGTCTTTTATTTCTATTGCATTTTCAGCCGCCATAACTTCCTCCGAATTCAAAAGCAATGCTGCCACAGAAGTGAATACCTTGTCATACACCCGTATTTACAGAATATTCCTCCCCGCGGCAGCACCTCTGTCATTTATTTATTCTTATGTCACTCCTGTTCTTTGGATTTTTCATCCAAACCAGCTGAAACAGCATTCTCCTGTGCCAAAACAGATATATCTTCCGTTTTCCCGGACGAGTTCTCCTCTTTTACCGCTTCAGGCATACCTGAATCATTCCTGTCAGAGTCTTCCTCACTGTCCGCTTTTGCAGGCCCGTCATCATCCTCCTGCACCCTGTCAGCAGATGCCATAATGTGCGCCATCTTCCCGATCTTTCCCATACGGCTTGTGTCCACCGGCTCAATCTCAGGAACATCGTCTTCTTCAGAAACAGCTGTCCCCGCTTTCCGGCTTAAAGGACCATTCCCCTGAACTGCCGGACGTGCTCCGCCTTCCGGGCCGGATGCGGCATAATTTTCCGGATGTTCTTTTGCATCATCTATCTTCTCCTGAAGGAAAGTCACAAACTCATCCATATCAGCCCGATCCGCAAATGCTGATTTTGCGATAAACTGGCACGTATTGTCGGAAGTTTCCACCAGAAACAGGCGATCGATCTCCATAATTGACTTAAGGTCACGATAACTGTAATATCTGTTTGCATTTAGTTCAGGAACATCCATCGTCATGCCCTTTTCCTCTATGGTTACAATAACATGAGGAAAGGAGCCCGTTTTCTCCATCTTCAGAAGACCGCTGTTTTTCCAGATCATACGCTCCTGATTCTTTTTGGATACAACATACATCATTCCCGCTCCGACTACCAGAGCCACAAGTATGGAAGGGATCATTGCCTGAATATTTCCCGCCGCGGCCTTAATATTGCCGCCCAGGAATACTACCAGAAATACTGCATAAAGAGCCAGTGACACCAATTTCATCTTTTTTGAATCATGGCGCGCAACATTCCAGCGAATCCAGCTCTGATAATCCTCCTTTACCAACTGAAATCTCAATTCCCGCATTTAACAAAAACTCCTTTTCCCATATTTTGAAACGGCTCCCTCACAATCTGCTTCCGCCTGCCTATGCAGGGGTCCGTCTGTCAGCGATGCCTCTCTTATCGTATAATGATATCCTACTTTACCGCCCTTGTCCAATACAAACTGTAAAAAAATAAACATTTTTCGCTCCGGCTTTTTTAAGCGCCCTGGAGCACGCCTCTATGGTACTTCCTGTTGTGTAAATATCATCCGCCAGAAGAATGTTCATCCCCCTGCAGCCGGCATCCGCCTCAAAGGCCTTCTCCAGGTTGTGCAGCCGCTCCGATGGTCCCAGTTCTTTCTGAGGCTCTGTATTTTTTATCCGTCGAAGGAACTCCGGACAGACCGGTATTCCCAGCTTATCTCCCAGTTTTTCCGCCAGGAGCTCCGCCTGATTAAATCCCCGCATTTTGCGGCGGGACGAATGAATCGGCACCGGAACAATACAGTCCGCTCCCATTCTCAAAACCTCTCTGCCGCATCTTTCTGCCGCTGCACCGGCAAAATAATCCAGATACTCTCTTTTGTTTTTGTACTTTACTGCCGCCATGGAACCGGCAGCCTCCTCAGTATAATTAAGAAGAGACACACCATAGGAAAATGAACGGCGGTGCCGGGTACAGTCAGGACAATACTCAGTCTCCCCGATCACAATCTCTTTTCCGCATTTCATGCAGAGCGGCGGCTTCACAAAAGAGAGGCGCCGCTCGCACGGCGGGCATATAAGCATTCCCCGGGGCATCACAATATCCCCGCATACCGGACAGCGCCTCGGATAAAGCGCATCCAGCAGCAAATCAGATGCCCCCTCTGCCATCCTTCCGATTTTTTGTACTCTTTTTCCGAACAAATCCGGGATCTCTACTCCCTCCCCTCAATTTCCAGAATCCTGTCCCTTAACCCCGAATACCGCTTCTGCTCTGTGGCATTGTCAACCATCTCCTGAAACACCTCGGGAACTCCCACCAGACAGACGCAGGAGCGGGCCCGTGTCACAGCTGTATAGAGCAGATTCCGCGTCATCAGCATCCTCGGACCGCTGCACAGAGGAATTACAACCGCAGGATACTCACTCCCCTGGGACTTGTGAATCGTGATGGCATATGCCAGCTCCACTTCCTCCATCTGCCGGAACGCATATTCCACTCTCTTTCCCTCATCAAATTCCACCGTCACAAGCTCGGCAAACGAGTTGATTTCACGTATGGTTCCGATATCCCCGTTAAATACGCCTGTTCCCTTATCCACAGGAACCCCCAGCGAATTAAAAGAAGTCCACTCAATCTGATAATTATTCTTTATCTGCATGACCTTATCTCCCTCCCGGAAGATAACGCCGCCTATCTCTTTTTCTTCCTTTCCGGGAGACGGAGGATTCAGAAATTCCTGAAAAATGGTGTTAAGCCGCACCGCTCCCAGCGCTCCCTTGCGCATGGGTGTCATAATCTGGATATCCGACACATCTGCTCCTACATATCCCGGCAGTTTCTGTCTTACCAGAGTAATCATGGCATTTATAACCGCATTGGGATCATCCCGGCGGATAAAAAGGAAATCTCTGCTCGGCTTTCCAAGTACAATCTTCTCTCCCGCATTAATGCGGTGTGCATTTACAATGATATCGCTCTGAGCTGCCTGGCGGAATATGCGCGTCAGTCTTACCACATGAAAACATTCCGAGTTTATTACATCTCTGAGAACGTTTCCCGGCCCCACGCTGGGAAGCTGATCCACATCCCCTACCAGAATCAGCCTTGTCCCTGCATTAACCGCACGCAGCAGCGCATACATAAGATGAATATCCACCATCGACATTTCATCAATAATGACTACGTCTGCATCCAGCGGATTGTCCTCATTTCTCTCAAAATGCATGGGCAGGCTCTGCCCTTTCTGAGACTCATCGGGCATTCCCGTAAGCTCCAGAAGCCGGTGTATGGTTCTGGCTTCATATCCGGTAGCCTCCGTCATCCGCTTGGCAGCACGTCCTGTGGGAGCCGCCAGAAGAATTTCCATGTCTGCCCGCTCAAAATACCGGATAATTGTATTGATTGTCGTTGTTTTACCCGTTCCGGGACCTCCTGTTATGATAAGAAGGCCGCAGTTGACGGCTTCAATCACGGCTCTGATCTGCAGTTCGTCCAGCTCAAGTCCCTCGTCTCTCTGAACTGCCTGAAGATTCCGGCGTATCTCCTCCTCCGGCTCAAATCCATTTATATTCAAATCATGCAGCATACGGGCTGTATTCAGCTCCGTATAATAATACTGTGCCGCATAGACCTGCCGCGCATTTTCCTTACCCCGGATGACAATGCGCTTATCCATCTGCATGTCCATGAGATGCTTGCCAATGAGCTCTTCATCTATCTGCAGCAGCCCGGCCGCCCGCACATAAAGCTCCTCCTGAGGGAGGTAAGTGTGGCCATTTCCCGATGCCTGAAGAAGTGTATAGAGAATCCCGCTTTTAATACGAAAATCCGAATCCGGGACCACTCCGATCCGGGCGGCAATCTCATCCGCCAGCTTAAATCCCACCCCCGGAATATCATCCGCCAGCTTGTAGGGATTGTTTTTCAGCACAGAGTAGAGCGCCGGCCCGTATTCCTGATAGATTTTAACGGCAAGATTCAATGACACCCCATAATTCTGAAGAAACATCATTGCCTGGCGCATATCTTTTTTCTCTTCAATCTGCTCTCCGATAGCCATGGCCATCTTTTCGCTGATTCCCTTTATCTCTGCCAGCCGCTCCGGCTCTTCCTCCATTATCCGGAGCGTATCGGCTTTAAACTTTTTAACAATCCGGGAAGCTAAAGCAGCCCCGATGCCTTTGATGGCACCGGAGCCTAAATAGCGTTCCACGGAGACCGTATCCTCCGGCATGCTTAGCTCATAGCTCTCAACCGCCAGCTGCTCTCCGTAAATGGGATGCTCTGTTATATGTCCCGAAGCTGTTACCAGCTCGCCCTCAGCAATATAGGAAAATGTCCCCACCAGGATGTACTCTTCCCCGTCATCCGCGCCGCTGACGCTCAGGACAGTATAACCATTATCCTCATTCCGATATTTTATTTTCTCAATATATCCCTTAACTGTTGCCATAATTTATCTGCCGTCTGCCATCCGGCCGGAAATCATCCGAATCCGAAGGCTCTGCCCGATCAGTCATACTCCTTCGCAGAAGGATCTCCGTGAGCAAATTCAATGAATTTGCCGGTTCCGATAGCCACAGCTGTCAGCGGATCCTCCGCAATCATTGTGGTAATTCCTGTTTTTTCCTCAATCAGCGCATCAAGTCCGCTTAAAAGAGAACCACCTCCGGTAAGAACAATGCCTCTGTCAAAAATATCAGCGGCCAGCTCCGGCGGAGTGCGCTCCAGTACATTGTGTACGGCATCTACGATCTGAAGGGCAGGTTCTCTGAGTGCCTCCAGTGTCTCATCAGAAGTTACCACAATGGTTTTCGGCAGTCCCGTTACAAGGTTCCGGCCGCGCACCTCCATGGTAACAACCTCCGGACGACGGTAGGCCGCCCCGATATTGATCTTTATCTCCTCTGCAGTTCTCTCACCGATAAGAAGATTGTGCTTCTTTCTCATATAGCGGACAAGTGCCTCATCAAAGTCATCTCCTGCTACCTTGATAGACGTGCTCACAACCGTACCGCCCAGAGAGATAACCGCAATATCCGCCGTACCGCCTCCGATATCTACGATCATGTTTCCGCAGGCCTTGGAGATATCTATACCGGCTCCAATGGCTGCCGCAACAGGCTCCTCAATAATGGAGACCTCTCTGGCACCTGCCTGATACGTGGCATCCTCAACCGCCTTTCTCTCCACCTCGGTTGCACCGCTGGGAATACATACACTGATTCTCGGTTTGCGGAGAGTCCTTTTGCCCACAGCTTTGTTGATAAAATATTTAAGCATTTTTTCAGTTACTGTATAATCTGAAATGACACCCTGCCGGAGCGGACGCACCGCCACAATATTTCCCGGAGTTCTGCCGATCATCAGGCGTGCTTCCTCGCCAATCGCCATAATCTTATTTGTATCACGGTCGATTGCCACAACGGACGGCTCTTTTAATACAACGCCTTTTCCCTTGATATACACAAGGATACTGGCCGTGCCCAGATCGATACCAATGTCATTGGACATCATCATATTTGTTCTTCCTCCTGATTTGTAATCTGACTTGCCGCTTTCCAATTTCGGCCTGACGTTCTCATTGAAAAGCATCGGCAATTTATTCTCTTTTCAACCAACATTTTTATTATAAAAATCTGCCCTTTCATGCAGGCAGACTATACCGTCTACTATTATATACAATTTCATTCCCTTTTGAAAGGGTTTTTTATTTTTTTATGATGTTTATTATTTTTTTATTGAAGGGACACACTTTCGTCACAAATTCTTCCTATAATACAACTATGTTATCCGAAAGGATGACAGGCCTTTGTTTCAAGTGTTGCTTGAAATAACAAAGCTTTTTCATACTCATACCGGACGGTTTTTACCGTCCGGCCCCCCTAAGCCAATTTCTTTTTTATATATACCTACCATTCCCAATTTAAAGCGAAACCTTTGGCAGACAGAAATCTGCTGAAGGTTTTGCTTTTATCTGTCTCTTAAGTGCCGGTCCGGGAACGAATAAAACGTACGCTCCCGGACCGGCTCCTGCTTTATATTTTAAGACTCCACTCACTGCAGTCCCACACTCTGGTCGCAAACCCCTCGTAAAAATCCGGTTCATGGCAGATCAGAAGCATACTCCCCCGATACGCAGCCAGCGCTCTCTTAAGTTCTTCCTTGGCATCCACATCCAGATGGTTTGTAGGCTCATCCAGAAGAAGCAGGTTTGTCTCACGGTTAATCAGTTTGCACAGTCTTACCTTTGCCTGCTCCCCGCCGCTAAGAACACGTACCTGGCTCTCAATATGCTGTGTGGTCAGCCCGCATTTTGCCAGTGCAGCCCGGACCTGATACTGGGTGTAGGACGGAAACTCTTTCCAGATCTCTTCGATGCAGGTCGCTGTATTGTCCTCAGAAGATTCCTGTTCGAAATATCCGATTGAAAGATAATCGCCCAGCGTTACCGTACCTGCAAGTGATGCAGTCAGCCCCAGAATACTTTTTAAAAGCGTCGTTTTCCCGATTCCGTTGGCTCCTACCACAGCAATCTTCTCGCCCCGCTCCATATAAAGATCAAGAGGCTTTGACAGAGGCTCATCATACCCGATGACAAGTCCTTCCGTTTCAAAAATACACTTTCCGGCCGCCCGCGCCTCCAGAAAATGAAATTCCGGCTTGGGTTTCTCTCTGGCCAGCTCAATCACATCCATCTTGTCCAGCTTTTTCTGTCTTGACATGGCCATATTTCTCGTCGCCACTCTCGCCTTGTTGCGCGCCACAAAATCCTGAAGCTGGGCGATCTCCTGCTGCTGACGCTTATAAGCCGCCTCCTGCTGTGCTTTTTTTACCTCATACACCTCACGGAATTTATCGTAATCTCCCACGTAGCGGGTAAGGCTCTGATTTTCCATATGATAGATAAGGTTAATCACACTGTTGAGAAACGGAATATCGTGAGAAATAAGAATAAACGCATTTTCATACTCCTGAAGATAACGCTTAAGCCACTCGATATGCTGGACGTCCAGATAATTGGTAGGCTCATCCAGCAAAAGAATATCCGGCTTTTCAAGAAGCAGCTTTCCCATCAGCACCTTGGTACGCTGTCCTCCGCTCAGCTCTGTTACATCCCTGTCAAGACCAATCTCCGAAAGCCCCAGCGCTCTTCCCACTTCCTCGACCTTT
The DNA here is from genome assembly GCA_944384125.1 of uncultured Lachnospiraceae bacterium. Lineage (GTDB taxonomy): Bacteria > Bacillota > Clostridia > Lachnospirales > Lachnospiraceae > Otoolea. The sequence continues at coordinate 58,850 of CALWSF010000020.1, forward strand.
GCATCAATGGAATAGAAATCGTGATTCATCAGAAGATCCTGAATTGTCCCCAGCTCTTCCATCATGCTTTCCATCTCATCTTCCGGCGCATCTCCCAGCCTGTCGCAGATCGCATTCATCTGCTCCTCAAGTTCAAAAAGGAAGGCAAAGGCACTTTTGAGGACAGAGCGTATCGTCATCCCTTTTTCCAGTACGGCGTGCTGATCAAGGTACCCCACCCGGACACGTTTTGCCCATTCAACTTTTCCCTCATCCGGCTGAAGCTTCCCCGTTATGATATTCATAAAGGTAGATTTTCCCTCTCCGTTTGCTCCCACAAGACCAATATGTTCTCCCTTAAGAAGCCGGAATGACACATCCTGAAAAATTGCTCTGTCTCCGAAACCATGGCTTAAATGTTCTACATTCAGTATACTCACGAATCATACCCCTTTCTGTCTCTGTTCGCAGGGATAAGAAAGCCCCCACGCCTTCCGGAGAGCATCCATCTGCTTCATCATATATACCGTGTCACTGTGAGGCATCTCAGGGCACTGACAAATTCCCTCATTTATTGCTCGCAGGCAGCTTTTTACCTCGTACTCATACCCTGTTATCTGCAGAGGACACCGGATCTTTTTTACCGGCCTGTGATCGGCTCCGTACACTGTAAAAGACTGGGGATTATTTATATTTTCGACCTCAATATAACCCTTCTCCCCATAAATAACGCCTCTTCTGTCACTTATCCCGTTCATTGTGGCATTGAGCACGGCCATACGTCCGTCCCGGTAATGAATTGTAATGCTCTCCTGACCGTCCACTCCCGTCTCCGTCATCTGAACCGAACTGTCAATCCGCTCGATGTCTGTTCCAAAAGCCATGGCTGCAAAATTCAGCGTATATACGCCCACATCCAGCAGGGCTCCGCCGGCAAGCTCCGGCCGGATTAAACGCTCCTTACCGCATATGCGGTATCCCAGATTGGCCGTGAGCATACAGGGCTTTCCAATTATCCCTGATGCCAGAAGTTCATCCAGCATCCCCCGCATCGGCATATACCGGGTCCAGATAGCCTCCGCAAGGAGAAGCCCTTTCTTTTCTGCCATGGCCGTTACCTCTTTTGCCTGTGCCGCATTGACTGTAAACGCCTTTTCACACAGGACATGCTTTCCATGCTCCAGACAGAGCCGGATATGATCATAATGATGAGAGTGGGGAGTTGCAATATATATAAGATCAACCCTCTCATCATTTACAAGCTCTTCATAAGAGCCATATGATACCTCAAACCCAAACTCCCCGCGAAATGCTTCTGCCCTCTCTTTATCCCGTGCTCCTACTGCCCGGCAACAAAATTCTCTGTTCTTTTCTTCCATACCGTTAAGCGTTTCTGCCATCGTCCGTGCGATATTTCCGGCACCTAAAATTCCAATATGAATCATTCCTCTGCCCTTTCCCTCTAAAAATTCATTTCTTTATTGTACACGAAGCGCCAAAAACTGGCAAGAGGCGTAAAATCCCCTTGCACCTCTTCCTTTATTTATAGTATGATACCATGGAATAAACCACAAACATCTGCTTTTAACAGGAGAGAAATATGTATACGTACAGCCCTGAGCAATGGCTCTCATTTTTCTACATTTACTGTTTTTTTGGATGGATCTTTGAATCCGTCTATGTTTCCGTAAAAAGCCGTCATTTCGTGAACCGGGGATTTCTTCGTCTGCCCATGCTTCCGCTCTACGGATCCGGTGCCGTGATGATGCTGTGGGTCTCTCTGCCATTTCAGAACAGCATTCTTCTTGTATACTTATCCGGAGTGATCGCGGCTACCGCTCTGGAATATGTAACGGGATACGTAATGGAACGGCTGTTTAAAATGCGCTACTGGGATTACAGCACAAAGAGGTTTCAGCTGCACGGCTATATCTGCCTCTCCTCATCCATTGCCTGGGGTTTCCTCACAATTCTTCTGACCGAGGTCATCCATCAGCATGTATCAGATTTTGTTCTGAGCCTTCCCACAGTCGTACTCCGCCTGTGCCTGCTCGTCATATCTGCCGCATTTATCGCCGATGCATATGAATCTGTCAGAGAAGCTCTTGCGCTTGGAAAAGTCCTTGAGGCTATGACGAAGCTGCAGGAGGAAATCGAAGAACTTCAGGCCAGAATTGCCGCTCTCAGGGAAGAAGCCGCAGAACATGTTTCCTCAGCAAGAGGAGAGACAGCAGAAAGACTCTCTTCCCTCAGGCTGGAAGCAGAAGAAAAGCTTATGGCTGTCCGGGAAGAAACGGCAGAACGCCTGGCTTCCATAAAGGGAGAAACTTCCGAGCGCCTGACTTCCTTAAAGGATGAAACTTCCGAACGTCTTGCCTCCATCAAAGAAGAAACTTCCGTCAGACTGGCTCTGCTCAATCGTCAGCTGGAAGATGCCGTTGAAAGGAGAAAAGCTCTCAGAACAAAAAATAAGCTTCGCCGTTTCTACCGCATCGGTCTTCTGAAAGGCAATCCGGGAGCTTCATCTTCCCGTTTTTCCGATGCACTCCAGGAACTGCGCTCTCTGATTGAACACAAAAATCAATAATTGGCAGAAAGTTCCCCATCCGTCCCGGGAACAATGATTTTGTCCAAAAGCTCCCAGTCTGTTCCCCCTGGAATATAATACCATTCCGCATTAGGAGCTTCTCCGTACAGAGGAGATATTTTCAACACTCTGTCACACAAAATCACTCCCAGCGTTCCCTCCGGCGTATCATACAAAAATGTATATTTCCGGCTGCTGCCTTCATAAGAATAATTGCCTGTAAGCTGCTTCAGCTCAAGGGAAGCCATGTAGGAGCGAAGCGACTCCTGATCCACACAAGTCCATACCACAGACTGCGGTTCATTTTCTGCATCAATATACCGCAGTCTGCACTCTTCTATATTACGCGACCGATAAATTACATCATCGCCGGTTACACTGCCATAGGCCAGTGATATATAGCCGCAGCTCATACAAAGCACAAAAAACACCAGACCTACAAGCACTGCTCCTGAATATTTTTTTGTGGGGGTAACCACATTTTTCAGGCGATAGCGCATAGCAGAAGCTGACGCAGACAGGCACGTGGTAAAGCCACGCTCATCTCCGGCTGTCTTTAACAGAAGATCAGCATACTGGTATCTCGCATTTTCCCCATATCCCATAAGCACCGTCTCATCGCAGCTCAGCTCCATATCCTGGGCGCTTCTTTTTGCAGCAATCCACATAAAAGGATTAAACCAGCACATCGCAGTACAGAACACAATAAAAAGCTTTGTTCTGGTATCTTCCCTTCCGATATGAACAATCTCATGCCGGAAAATCAGAGATAATTCTTCCTCAGAATATGGATGTTTCGGAAGTACAACCCTGATTCTGCGGCGAAACAGGCCAATTGAAAGCGGAGTTCTCACATCCGGGGAAATAAACAGTCTGATTTTCTTATTTCCCAATCCTGCTCTCTCCCTCTCTTTCTCCCAGAGCAAAAGCATTCCTGAGTCCGCAACAGGCACAGCATTTCTGAGAATACAGAAACGAAAAACCAGATGTGAAACTATTTTCCATATGAAAACCACTATGAATCCCACTGCCCATATGCCAAATAAAACCCAAACCATGCGGCCCGGAGCCTGAATGACAAGTAAAGGCATGGGAAGCTCCATCAGGCTCATTTCTGTCAGATAAAGATAATTAGGTATAACCCAGAGCATGGCACACGCTCCTGCACTGAAATAGTTTCTGAGGACAGGAAGCACAGCAGTGAGGATTGCATAATACAGACTGATATGCAGAAAAATTCCGAAACACAGAGAAATCGTCATCTGTGCAGCGCCTCTTCTGCCGTATAAAAAAAATGCCAGCCCCACACAGCCTGCAATAAACAAAGGAAGGAGAAGCGGCTCCGGCAGGTAAGGCCTGTAATTTTGGCGTTTTGCCAGTCTGTTGTCAGAATGTTTGTTTTTACCGTAGCGCATGTACACATCATAAGAAAATGAAGCGCTTATGGCGACAGCCAAAAAACCTTTTACCAAAAGCTCCGTGCTCACAGTGTCCCCCTTTCCAGCAGCTTACGAAGTTCTTCCAGCTCTTCTTTGCTTAATCCGCTGTCACAGAGTGCTGCCGCAAAAGCCGGAACACTTCCCTTACATAATTTACGAAAAAAGCTTCTGCTCTGCTGAGCAAGATACTCCTCCCGGGATATCAGCGGAATATATCTGGAACTGCGCCCGGCCTTTTCAATTTGAATAAATCCCTTTTCTGACAGGCGGGTCAGCACAGTCAGCAGAGTGGTCACAGCCATCGGATGCGTATCCTTGAGAAATTCATTAATATCTGCCCTGGCTGCTGGCGGAGTACAGGCCCATATGGCCTGCATGACTTCCAGCTCAGCATCCGGCAGCCGGCGTATTGTCCTGCACACGTTTTCGTCCCCCTTTCATTCTACAAATATAGTACAATATTATTCTATTCTTGTAGAATAATATTGTCAAGTGTCAGTGAAAGCAGAATTTCAACCCGTATTTTTCCATATAAAAAATAGGCTCCGCCTATTCAACTCCCCTGCCCCTCACTCATGAGGGGTTAGGGGTTTCTTTTTGTTACTTTCT
>CALWSF010000021.1 GCA_944384125.1 uncultured Lachnospiraceae bacterium
TTGATCCGATAGTAGTCTTCCATCTTCAGATTCAGGTGCACATATGAGTCAGGTTTTCGGTTGCTCAAGAGGCACACAGTCTCCACGTGCCCGCTCATCGGAAACATATCACAGCACCTGACACGGCTGACCTGATATCCGTTCGCCGTCAGATACTTCACGTCTCTTGCAAGCGTCGCCGAATCACAGCTTACATAAACCACTCTGTCCGGTTCCATCCGCACAATCGTCTCAAGGCATGCTTCATCACATCCCTTTCTGGGAGGATCTACCACAATCACATCTGCCCGCTCGGAATATTCCTCATACCGGCGCGGCAGCACTTCTTCCGCTTTTCCGGTAAAGAAGGTTGCATTTTCTATCCCGTTAAGTGACGCATTCCTTCTGGCATCCTCTATCGCTTCCGGCACAATCTCCACTCCATACACCCATTTCGCCCGCCGGGCCAGAAACAGGGATATTGTTCCAATCCCGCAGTACAGATCCCACACGATCTCGGTTCCGTCAAGACCGGCAAACTCCAGAGCCGTATTATAAAGCCGCTCTGTCTGAACAGGATTAACCTGATAAAAAGACAGAGGCGAAATCTGGTAGCTCACATCCCCTATTTTATCCTCAATATAACCGGGCCCGTAAAGATGAACTGTTCTGCGGCCCATAATTACATTGGTGCGTTCCCGGTTGACATTAAAGGAAATACTTGTCATGCCGGGAATCCGGAGAAGGCGCTCCACAAATTCCTCCTCATACGGAAGCTTATCCCCATTAATAACAAAGCATACCATCAGCTGCCCCGTAGAAAATCCCTTGCGTATCAGCACATGACGCACCAGTCCCGCATGGATTTCTTCCTGATACGGCTCAATTCCCCTCTCTTCCATCACATCTTTAACTGCCTTTAATACCGCCTTGTTTTCCTCCGTTCCCAGATAACAGTCATCATTCTCGATTATACTGTGAGTCCGCCCCGCATAAAATCCGGTCTTTACCTTTCCGTCCCTTCCGTATCCAAAGGGAAACTGGGCTTTATTGCGGTATCTCCACGGATTTTCCATTCCGATTATCGGCTCCATCTCTACAGACGCACTGTCTGTGTTTATTTCCCCGTCATTCTTTCCCGCGTTTTGGCATTTTTCCTGTTTTGCACTTTCTGCTCCCGGCAGACGAAGCCCATCCAGACCGCCTATGCGCCGCAGATTGCTCCATACTTTCCGCTCCTTAAACCGCAGCTGCTCCGGATAGCTCATCATCTGAAGCTGACACCCCCCGCACTGTCTGGCCACAGGACATCTCTCCGGCACACGGCAGGCGGACGGCTCCAGAACCTCCATAAGCCGGGCATACCCATAATTCTTTTTTAATTTCATGGCTCTGGCGCGTATCCGGTCTCCGATTACCGCATCCTTTACGAACCAGGTAAAACCATCCTGTTTTCCGATCCCCTCTCCCTGATCCGTCATATCATGTATCAAAAGCTCAAATTCATCATTCTTCTTCATTCTGCTTTGCTGCTCTTTCTTTATTATTTACCAATCCATACTGTCCGGCACTTCCCGCCCTGCACATTTTCATCGATACGCAGTTCTCTCCCCGCCAATATATTTAAGTCTTGTTCTCGCACATGTAACGTGTGCACTGCCTATCTGTGACAGAGAAAGGCGCACCGGCACCGCCACCGGCCTGAGATGCATTCCGATAAATGTATCGCCTATATCGATCCCGGCATGTGCCTGTATCCGCTCCACTGCCGCAGGAGAGTGAAAACCGGCATAGGCCGCTGTGGCAAAGGAGCCTCCTGCTTTCAGCTGCGGCACTGCATTGACCAGCTCAAGGCCGTACTTTCTCGCTGCCTCTTCTTCCACAATCAATGCCCGGTTCAGATGCTCACAGCACTGAGCCGCCAGATAAATACCATTTTCCTGCGTTCTTCTGTATATTGTCTCAAAAATAATTTTTCCCGTCTCAGCACTGGACCATGAACCAATCTGATGAGCTCCCACTTCACTGGATGAGCATCCCACAACCAGAATTTCTCCCGCCTTCATACAGGCTGCTCTCAAAAGTTCACATACAACCCTGTCAGTCTGTTCCCGTATTTCCTCCAGCTGTCCCGCCGTCTGCTGTGATTTTGCTATTCCCTGCAGTTCCATTTCTCCTGTTCCTCCTTACCTGTCAGCACCGGAATTTCCATTGTCTTTAAAAAAGCCGCGGCCACGCCCTCCGCGTGCTGCCACGGCTCACTCTCATAAAAGATAAAACGCCTTAATTCGATCCATCCGGGCGCTCATTGAAACCAGAAGCATGTCCGCCGCCGTAAATGCCGCCATAGCCTCAACCACTACCACAGCACGCGGAACAATAATAGGGTCATGCCTTCCTTTAATACTGACAGAAACCGCCTCCCCTGTTTTCGTTACTGTTTTCTGTTCACTGGCAATGGATGGGGTCGGCTTGAAAGCTGCCCGGAAAATAATATCGCTCCCGTCGCTGATTCCTCCCAGAATTCCGCCGGCATGGTTTGTCGCCTTGCGGATACCGCCGTTTTTTCCCGGCAGAAATGCGTCATTATTCATTGTGCCGCTCATCTTTGCAGCCCGAAAGCCCTCTCCGATCTCAAATCCCTTTACGGCGCCGATGGAGCATATTGCTCTGGCCAGTCCGGCACTCAGCTTTTCAAAAACAGGATCTCCGACTCCGGCAGGAAGCCCCGATATAACACACTCCACCACGCCTCCGGCGGAATCTCTCTGTGCCATCTTCTCTTCCAGAAACGCCTCCGCCTCTGAAGCAGCCACAGCATCCGGCATATAAAGCTTATTTTTCCCGCACTCTTCGAGACTGAAACGCCCCGGATCCACTTCTACCGGACCAATCGATTTTGTATATGCGGTAACTGTCACTCCCAGCTCTCTTAAAAATCCGGCCGCTACTGCTCCCGCCGCCACACGGCCAATCGTCTCGCGTCCCGACGAACGGCCGCCTCCGCGATAATCGCGAAAGCCATATTTCTGATCGAAGGTATAGTCTGCATGTCCCGGTCTGTAATATCCCGCTATCTCGCTGTAATCCTTTGAATGCTGATCCTGATTTCTTACCAGCATGGAAATGGGTGTGCCCGTTGTTTGCCCCTCAAACACTCCGGACAGAATCTCCACCCTGTCACTCTCGTTCCGCTTTGTGGTAAAACGGCTCTGTCCCGGTTTTCTCCGATCCAGATAACGCTGAACATCCTCCTCACACAGTGCCAGTCCGGCCGGACATCCGTCCACAACTACTCCCACACCCGCACCGTGCGATTCTCCCCATGTTGTCATTGTCAGAATTCTGCCAAATGTTGAACCCGCCATCCGAAACTGAATCTCCTTTATCTATTATCTGTGCTTTTCTTCCGGGATTTTTGTGATCACACAGCAGTTTGGCTCATTAACTGAAACGCTGCGGCTGCTCATCACAAGCAGTCCCTCCTCATAATTAATCTTAAAGAATGAAATGCTGTTGCTGGCATGATTGACGGAAGCCAGATGCTGTCCGTCCGGGAAAACTGCAATATCCTTCGGATAATCTCCGCTGATAGGCAGACAGCATAACAGCGTCAGAAGCCCTGTATCTTTGTCTCTGTTATAAACACTGACGGTATTATCCCCCGCATTGCTGCAGAAAAGATGACTGTCATCCTCCGACATCCGAATGGCACAGGCCGCTGTCAGCTGACTCAGACGCTCAGGTGCTGTGGACATAATCGTCTGAATCTTCTCAATTTGCGGGACTCTGTCTCCTGTCTCATAAGTAAACACGTCAATCACATTTTTTACTTCGTACATCAGATAAAGAAATTTTCCGTCCCGGCTGAACAGGAACTGCCGCGGCCCCGATTCCATATCACAGCGAATGGCATCTACCTGTGTAAGAGTCCCCTTCTGATCATCAAAACGGTAAATTTTTACCTGATCGATCCCCAGATCCGCAACCAGCACAAATTTCCCGTCAGGAGAACGCCTTCCGCAGCTCACATGCGGCCGGAATGTTCTCTCCGCCACACTTCCAAGACCTTTATGGTAAACACCGTCTGTCACTTCTCCCACCGTTCCGTCAGGCCGCAGCCGGAGAACTGTTTCCTTACCGTCATGGTATCCCGATACAAAAATATATTTATCTTCCTCATCCGTCGCAACATGACAGCCTCTCATTCCCTTAATATTGGCACTGTTGAGACGGGCAAGCGCACCGTTTTCCAGTATCCGGAAAGATACTATTCCCTCATCAGCAATAGAATATAACGTCTTCCCGTCATTGGACACAGTCAGATAAGAAGAATTGTCAACCTCCACCTCACATCTGTATTTAAAGGTACCATTTTTCAGATCCACATCGTATACTGTGATTCCCTTTGCCTGTCCATTATAAGAATAAGAACCGACATACGCCATATATTTATTCTGCATTTTCTGCATCCTCCTCTTCTCCCTACAATCCCCTGCAGGCAGTTTCCCAATTGCCTTTATTATCTTTCATTTTTCATTCTATGTCAATCTCTGAATCACACTCCCCTCAATTTGGCAGATATCGTCAGGCTGCTTCCTTTTCCCCTCTCCATCTGACAAATTTCCCTTTTCCTATTGACATAGGACGGCCATTCTGTATAATAGTTACGCATGGTTTATTATTTCTAAACTTTAAAATTAATTTTACATTTATTTTAGTTAAACTAAATTCAAAATTTAAGATAATGTGACATACTTAAAGATGCAGTAAACTGCAAAAACAAAGCGTAACCCGCTCATACTGCACACCGCCTGAAAAACGGCACTGCAAACAAAAAAGGAGGCTGCCATGAGCATCGGAGGAAAATTAAAGGATTTACGCATTCAGAAAGGCCTTACCCAGGAAGAGCTGGCAGACCGCGCAGAGCTTTCCAAGGGATTTATCTCTCAGGTCGAAAGAGATCTGACATCGCCCTCCATCGCCACACTGATGGACATTCTTCAGTGTCTGGGCACCACTATCGGAGAGTTTTTTTATGAGGCACCCGAAGAACAGATTGTCTTCAGCCAGAACGACTTCTTTGTCAAAGAGGATACGGATCTGAATAATAAGATTGAATGGATTATCCCCAATGCCCAGAAAAATTCCATGGAACCAATCCGCCTCACACTGGCACCGGGCGGGTCCACATGCCCTGATACGCCTCATGAAGGCGAAGAATTCGGCTATGTGCTTCAGGGAAGCGTTATCATACATCTGGGCAGCCGTTCCTGCAAAGCCAAAAAAGGCGAATCTTTTTATTATACCTGCAGCCAGACCCATTATCTGGAAAGCCGCACCGGCGCCTCCATATTATGGATCAGCTCCCCGCCCAGCTTCTGACAGTTTTTAATCCTGAAAATATAAGTAAAACACACTGCAAACACTAACCTGTCCTGCGGATACTCTCAAGCCTCCGCCGGAATACAATTTACTCTCGGAGGAATCTATGAGTCAGCCATTAATTGATTTACAGCACATTTCAAAAAAATTTGACGACACTCTCGTCCTTGACGATCTCTGCCTCTCTGTTCGTGAAAACTCTTTTGTTACCCTGCTCGGTCCCAGCGGCTGCGGAAAAACAACGACACTGCGCATTATCGGCGGTTTTGAAAGTCCTGACACGGGAAATGTGATATTTGCCGGAAATGACATCACAAAACTGCCGCCCAACAAGCGCCAGCTCAACACCGTCTTTCAGAAATATGCACTTTTTCCTCATATGAGCATTGCTGAAAATATCGCCTTTGGCCTGAAAATAAAAAAGAAGCCAAAGTCCTATATTGATGACAAAATCCGTTACGCACTCAAGCTCGTAAATCTTGACGGTTTCGAACACCGCTCAGTGGATTCCCTAAGCGGCGGCCAGCAGCAGCGTATCGCCATAGCACGGGCCATTGTCAATGAACCCAAGGTTCTTCTCCTTGATGAACCACTGGGCGCACTGGATCTGAAACTGCGCCAGGATATGCAGTATGAGCTGATCCGGCTGAAAAACGAACTCGGAATTACCTTTATCTATGTAACCCACGATCAGGAGGAAGCTCTGACCATGTCCGACACCATCGTTGTCATGAACCAGGGATACATTCAGCAAATGGGTTCTCCTGAACAGATCTACAATGAGCCGGAAAATGCATTTGTCGCCGACTTTATCGGAGAGAGCAATATTGTAGACGGACTTATGATCCACGATGAGCTGGTAGAAATCTGCGGGGCAAAATTCGCCTGTGTAGACAAAGGATTCGGCACAAACCAGCCTGTTGACGTTGTTATCCGACCGGAGGACATCGATCTGGTCAGACCGGAAAACGGAACTTTACAGGGCGTCGTCACACATCTTATTTTCAAAGGTGTTCACTATGAAATGGAAGTGACCACACCGGACGGCTTTGAATGGCTGGTACACAGCACGGACATGGCGCCGGTGGGAGAAAAAGTAGGCATTCATGTGGATCCCTTTGACATCCAGATTATGAATAAACCGGCATCCGAAGATGAGGAAGCCGTAGGCGTAAATGAGTAAAGGAGGATATCCATGAGGCAAAATATGAAAAGGCTTCTGGCCGGTCCTTATGTTCTGTGGATGATCGGTTTTACCATCATTCCCCTTCTCCTTGTGGTTTACTATGGACTGACAGATAAAAACGGAACGTTTACATTCGCCAATGTTCTCTCCATCTCCACTCCGGAACACATGAAGGCACTGCTTCTCTCCCTTGTGCTGTCCCTTATAAGCACGGTTATCTGCCTTCTGCTCGCCTATCCTCTGGCTCTGATTCTGCGAAAAAGAGGAATCGGACAAGGCAGTTTTGTCGTATTTATCTTTATTCTTCCCATGTGGATGAATTTCCTGCTGCGGACGCTGGCCTGGCAGACGCTTCTTGAGAAGAATGGTGTAATCAACGGCATACTGAATATTCTGCACCTTCCGAACCTGGCCATCATCAACACTCCGTGGGCCATCATTCTGGGAATGGTTTACAATTTTCTGCCCTTTATGATCCTGCCGATCTACAATGTGATGATCAAAATTGATGACAACACCATCAATGCCGCCAGAGATTTGGGTGCCGGTACGCTTCAGACACTGTTCTATATCTGGATTCCGTTAAGTGTTCCCGGTATAATCAGCGGCATAACAATGGTATTTGTTCCTGCCCTGACAACCTTCGTCATTTCCAGCCTGTTAGGCGGAAGCAAAATTCTTCTTATCGGAAATGTCATAGAACAGGAATTTACCAGAGGAAGTAACTGGAATCTGGGTTCCGGACTTTCTCTTGTTCTCATGATTTTTATCCTGATAAGCATGGCTCTCATTGCCAAGTATGATAAAGAAGGGGAGGGAACGGCATTCTGATGAAGCGGTACAGTCTTAAACAGTTTTTTCAGGACTTTTATCTGGCTCTGATTCTGATCTTTTTATACATTCCGATTCTGACCATGATCGTCCTGTCCTTTAACAACACAAAATCCCGGACGCTCTGGGGCGGCTTTACTCTGAAATGGTATGAACAGATGCTTCAGGATCAGGCAATCTTAAATGCACTCAACAACACGCTGCTGATTGCCTTTGTATCGGCACTCATCGCAACCGTAATCGGAACTGCCTCAGCCATCGGCATAAACAGTATGAAAAAACTCCCCCGCACGGTTCTGATGGGAATCAACAATATCCCCATTCTGAATTCAGAGATTGTGACGGGTATCTCCCTCATGCTGTGTTTCATCGCTTTCGGTATTTCCCTGGGCTTCAAAACCGTGCTGATCGCTCACATTACTTTTAACATTCCCTATGTAATCCTGAGCGTTATGCCGAAACTGCGCCAGACAAGCCGGTACACCTACGAGGCGGCCCTGGATCTGGGTGCGAGCCCGCTTCAGGCATTTTTCAAGGTGGTTTTTCCTGATATTCTGCCCGGTATTCTTTCCGGATTTCTGATGGCATTTACCATGTCTCTGGATGATTTTATCATTACTCACTTTACCAGAGGCGCCGGAATTGACACTCTGTCCACCCTGATTTACAGCGAGGTACGCAGAGGAATCAAACCGTCCATGTATGCACTCTCCGCCGTCATCTTTGTGACAGTGCTGGTGCTGCTTCTTATAACGAATTTCACACCGGAAAATAACAGAACCGGAAGCCCTCAGGGAAATGATGCTGCTCTTGTCCGGAAAAGGAACCGCTCTGCCCGTATCAGAAAGGGTGTTCTGGGAATTGCCAGCGCAGCTGTTATTTTTATTGTCGGTTTCAGCACATACAGCCGCTATTCCGTCTCTCATTCAAATGAACTTTACGTGTACAACTGGGGAGAATATATTGACGAATCCGTCATTGAACAGTTTGAAGAGGAGACCGGCATACATGTCGTATATGATCTCTTTGAGACGAATGAGGAGATGTACCCTGTTATTGAGGCCGGAGCCGTTCAGTATGACGCCGTCTGTCCATCCGACTATATGATACAGAAAATGGCAGAAAACGGGCTCCTGGCCGAAATCAATTTTGACAATGTACCTAACATAAAAAATATCGATCCCCAGTTTCTTGAAATGTCCCGGGAATTTGATCCGGAAAACAAATATTCTGTCCCCTACACATGGGGGACTGTGGGAATCCTTTATAACACCAAACTGATTAAAGAGAGAAATCTCCCTGTCCCCGAACGCTGGTCCGATCTGTGGAATCCTGCCTATGAAAAAGAAATCCTGATGCAGGACAGTGTGCGTGATGCGTTTATGGTTGCACTGAAATCTATGGGATATTCCATGAATACGGAAAATCCGGATGAGCTGGAACTTGCAAAGCAGAAGCTTATTGAACAGAAACCCCTGGTTCAGGCCTATGTCATAGACCAGGTTCGTGATAAAATGATTGGTGGAGAAGCCGCCGTCGGCGTTATCTATTCCGGAGAGATGCTCTATATTCAGGAAGAAGTAAAAAATCAGAATCTGGACTTTTCACTGGAATATGTTATTCCCGAAGAAGGCACAAATCTGTGGATTGATTCCTGGGTCATCCCCGCAAATGCACGCAACAAAGAAAATGCAGAAAAGTGGATCGATTTCCTATGCCGTCCGGATATCGCCCTGAAGAACTTTGAATATATTACCTACGCAACGCCAAACCGCGCTGCAAAAGAGCTTCTGGAACCGGAGCTCCGGAACAATCAGGCAATCTTCCCTGATACTGAAAAGCTGGAAGGATGTGAGGTTTACCGTTATCTGGGCGATGAAACCGATGCAGTCTACAACAGCCTTTGGAAAGAGGTAAAATCAAACTGATAATATATTTATAAAAGGAGGAAATTATTATGAAAATCGCAGTTCCCTGTGAAGGCAGCCTTATATGCCCTCATCTTTCCGATGCAAAAGAATTTTTATTATATGATGTGATGGATGACGAAATCCTCTCCCGCGAAGCGGTTCCGTTTGATGCGGACGGTAATGCCGCCTCTCTTGTGGATTTCCTGAAAGAAAATAAAACTGCGCTTCTTATCTGCGGATCGGTCCCTGTTTCGGTTGTTATTGCCCTGCAGCAGACGAATATCCAGCTCCTTGGCGGTGCTGGTGGAAACGCTGATGACAGAGTAAATGATTTCCTGGGCGGGACACTCCACTTTGATCGCAGCGGTTCCTGCGCCTCATGCTCCTCAGCCTGTAATCTGCAGGGAAAGATGTCGGACGGCCATGAGCCGGAATGTGACGGAAACATCAGCGCATGCGGACACTGGTGCCACTGACAGCCTTCCGACTGTTTTTCTTAAATCAAAAAAGGCCACTGCAAAAATTCGCAGTGGTCTTTTTTGTCTGTCCTGAGGACAGACTGTCATTTAATTCAGGCTTATCAACGTATTATCTTTTATTCCGCCCGGCCGAGAGCCTGTATAATTGCTTCCGTATATTCCGTCGTTGATGCCGTTCCGTGAAGATCGCGGGTAAGAATGCTTCCCTCAGACAACACACGGTTTACCGCGCCGCGTATCTTTTTCGCACATGTCTCTTCTCCCATATATTCAAGCATCATGCAGGCTGACCAGAGAAATGCTGTCGGATTTGCCAGGTTCTTTCCGGCAATATCCGGCGCGCTTCCGTGAACGGCTTCAAACATGGCATAATCCGCTCCGATATTGGCAGACGGAACGAGACCAAGGCCTCCAATCAGACCACTGCACAGATCAGAAAGAATATCGCCATACAGATTCTGCATAACCATCACATCAAACTGATTGGGATTCATTACCAGCTGCATGCATGTATTATCTATAATCTTGTCGTCCGACTGAATATCCGGATATTCTGCCGCTATATCCCGGAAAATCCCCAGGAACATGCCGTCCGACTGCTTCAGAATATTTGCCTTATGAACACAGGTTACCTTCCTTCTCCCGTTTTCTCTGGCATACTCAAATGCACTGCGGATAATCTTTTCACTGGCAGCTCTCGTGACCAGCTTTATTGCATGAACCGTATCCTCGTCAACCTTTTCCTCCATTCCGATATACAAACCTTCTGTGTTTTCGCGGAAAATAACAATGTCCACGTTGGAAAACGGAGTTTTCACTGCCGCATTGGAGCAGACAGGACGGATATTCGCATACAGATCATATTTTTTTCTCAGCGTTACGTTGAGAGAACGAAATCCCTTTCCAATGGGCGTTGTGATCGGAGACTTGAGAAGAACCCGCGTTTTCTCAAAAGAATCGTAGGCCTGCTGAGGAATCAGCTCCCCGTTCTTCTGCCACTCCGCTTCTCCCACATCAAAAATCTCATATTCAAGCGGCGCCTCTGCCGCTTCCAGAATCTTAAGGACACTCTCTACCAGTTCGGGGCCGATTCCGTCCCCTCTGAAAACCGTTACCGACTTTTTCATCTTTCCCACTCCTTTTATTTTTCACTTACATCTTCTGCGCATTACTTTTCTGCTGTACTTCCGCCTCTGCTTACAGAATCTCCGCCACAATCAGATTATAAAAGCCGCAGCAGATTACGCTGAGAGGAACGGCAATAAACAGGAGTCTGTTAAACAGACGGTTTCTCTCCTCCTCATTTCCACAGGAACCGAGAATAAGACTTCCTCCGGAAGAAAACGGACTGATCGCGCTGCTCTGCGCACCAAGAATCGTACAGGCAAAAAGCGCTGCCGGGTTCAGGCCCGTCGCAGCTGCCAGCGGCGGAATAAGCGGGAACAGTGCCGGAGCCACAACTCCCGTCGTAGAGCTGAAGAAGCTCATGAACGCGCCTACCAGACTGAATGCCAGCGGTACGAGCGGCGTCGGAATATTGGAACCAATCCACGCTGAGAGCGCATTGATCGTTCCCGCCTCAACTGCAACGGCGATCAGCATGCCTGCTCCGGCAATCATTAAAATCGTATTCCAGGGCACGCGGGCGATGACATCTTTCTGCGGCGCCAGCCGGAAAAACAGAGCGATAACGGTAAAACAGATTGCCACAAGACCCACATCCACCTTTTTGCTGAGATCCTGTACAGCCGCATTCTGGGGCATAATAAGGGCCAGAATCGGGAATATAAGAACGATTGTCATCAGAATCAGCATCAGTTTAAGCGTCGTTTTCTGTTTTGCATCAAACAGCTCCGGTTTTCTGAACTCAATTCCCTTTCCGATATTCCGGTTGGAACGGAAACCGAAACGGAATATAGCCACCAGAATCAGAGAAAAGAGAATTGCCAGGAAAAAGATTTTTATCTCCTCCGAAAAAGAATCCGGCACGACAAACTGAGGTTCTGACTCATATGCGGTCTCCATCAGTCCCCGGAATACAACTCCCAGAGCGGCGGTGGGAAAATTCCCCCCTGCCAGCGCGCCGCAGTTGATTGCAACAGCCCCTGTAAGCTTGTCCATCTTTGCCTCATCACATATCAGAAGCGTTATCGGTGCAAGAAACGCGAGAACCGTAAAATAAGCCGCTCCCATAACAGAGAGAATTACCGCTACGAAAAACAGTGCAAACGGGAGAAGTCCCGGCGCTTTCCTGCACATATAGAGCAGATGCGAGGACAGTTTCTCCAGAGTTCCGTTTACGGCCGCGAAATTATAAAACAGCGATACCGCCAGAATAACAAACATGATGCTGGTCGGCCAGTAACCAATAAGCTCCTTTGTGCTCAGTCCCAGGCCGAAACACCCGATCAGATAGGCAAAAAAGATACAGAAAAATCCTGTATTAATTTTCGTCTTATACCCCAGGACGACCGCCAGCGCAATAGATGCCACAAGTACAATACTCAGCATGATTACACCTCCCCGTCCATTCCAAGAAGATTTCTCTGAACCGTATGCGTCATATAGTAAACCTGATCCTCCGGAATTCCTCCGTTCAGAAGGCTCACAACATACTCCTCAAGAGCCAGTTCCCAGTGAGGATTTTCAACCTGACCTCCATCTGTGGATACCATGACATTCCTGTATCCCACTTCTTTTATAACGTTTATATTGTCCTCCAGATTGCTCTTATATTTTCCGCCGCCCATATTCTGTGCGTAGCAGCGCTCAAGAATAACATCATAATCTTTCACGAGACGGAGCTGCTCCTCCAGGCTCATTCCCACAATCCACCATTCCGGATGAGTGAGAACAAGATTTTTAACCCCTGCATTTCTGGCTGCTTCCGATACGATAATCGCTTCTTTTGGAGAGACATGTCCGGTTCCGAGAACCGCATTGAAGTCCCTAACCAGTTTAAATACATCATTCAGTTCCGGAACAACTTTGCCGTTTTCCGTTATTTTTACGCACTGCGCCGTATCCTGTCCCATCTTCCTCATATGGTTTTCGGCTGACTGTGTGGGAAGCCATACTACTTTCGCCCCCAGCTTCAGGGCTGTCTCCACTGCTTTCGGGTTGATTCCGCCTACCACCCGGTTAAGAGTAATGCTCCCAATCATGGTAAAGTCATTGGTTCCGCCATGCACAATCTCATTATGGCGATTACACAGATAAGCCCGATCCATTGTTGTCCCCTGATGTGTCTTTATGACAATGGCTCTGGCGCCCACACGGATTCCCGCTTCCATCAGCTCAAAATCATCGTACGCACGGATACGCAGATCCGGATTGGAATGAACATGCATATCGATGATGCCCTTCATTAAACGATTGCTCATTGCCTGCTCCTTTCATAAACCCCTAATACAATACTCTGTTTTTTTAAAAGTCAGAAATTAAAGATTTTTAACAATCTTATTCGCGAATTAAAATTGTCTTTTGATATTTCTTATTATATACTAACTCTTGCCATCAATGAATCGTATGAATTTTAATATAACATATAGGAAAAACCGATAGCACTTTCTATGAAAGGAGCATTGTCATGGATCTGAAAGAACTGAACTACATTGTCACAATTGCTGACTCAGGAAGTATATCCCGGGCTGCACAGAAACTTTTTATGGCCCAGTCCAGCCTGAGCCAGTTTCTCCAGCTTTATGAAACGGAGCTGGGAACCTCCCTGTTTTACAGAACCTCAAAAGGGGTCCGCCCTACCGCGTCGGGATCCGTTTTTATCTCGCATGCACGGCAGATCCTTAAACAGTACCGCCACGCTCAGAGTGAAATATGGGATATTGAGGGACTGAACGGAGGTCACGTGGAATTTGGAATCAGCACATTTCGCGGCGTATATCTCATTCCCCGTGTTTTAAGGGCCTTTCGCATCCTTTATCCGAACGTCCACGTGGAAATTACAGAAATGGACAGCGCAGATCTGGAAAACCAGATTCTCAGCGGTCTGCTGGATATCGCCCTGATTGCGGCGCCGTCTGAAAAAATAAAAAACAACTGGGATTTTTTAATGAAAGATGAGATCGTGATTGTAGCCGAACAGAACCATCCCGTTCTGAAATACGCTAGACCATACCCCGACGAGCCGGAACGGAAATGGATAGATTTGAAAGATACCGGAAAATTTAAATTTATTCTGGGAGATCCTGGAACTGTTCTGGGCAAAATACTCCGAAACGAATTCGCAAAGCATCACATGGAACCTGTCTGTCTGAATACCAACATCTCGGCTCCCCTGGCCGCTGCCATGGCCCGGGAAGGTCTGGGGCTGGCCGCCACCTACCGTTCCTGTATCGAACCTCACGGCAGCACGGAATATCTCCGCATCGGACAGGACGGCGTATTTCTCGATCTCGCCCTTTCCTATCCGGCCGGGGAATACCGCTCCAACGCCGCCATTGCGCTCGGCCGCCTGCTCCACCAGACATATCTGCATATGGATACATAAAAATATCACTATTCTTTCCACTCCAGCCTGTGCAGATGTCCTTTTGTATTTAAACCGTTAAATCCATTCTGTCGCAGCGCTTCATAAAGAATAATCGCCACGGAATTTGAGAGATTCAGAGAACGTGTCTCCCCCCACATGGGAATACGAACGCAGTTTTCCTGATTCTCCACCAGAATTTCCTCCGGAATCCCGCGGCTCTCCGGTCCGAACATTATGTAGCAGTCCGGCTCATAGCAGACCTCCGTATAAACCTTTTCCGCCTTTGTCGTCGCCATATAAATGCGTGCTCCGGGATTTTTTTCAAGAAAATCCTGAAAATCGCTGTACACCGTCACATCCAGATGGGGCCAGTAATCCAGTCCCGCCCTCTTTACCATTTTATCATTGAGCTTGAAACCCAACGGTTCAATAAGATGAAGCCGCGTGTCGGTTGCCACGCAGCTTCTCCCGATATTTCCCGTATTCATCGGCATTTCAGGCTCATACAGTACAATATTCATCCTGATATCATTCCTCCGGACTGTTTCCTGTCTTCTGTGTCTGACAGCCGTCAGACGATTCCCCGTTAAGCCGGTCCACAAAACGGCGTATCCGCGCTATGGCTCTCTGCAGATCCTGAAGCGAATATGCGTATGAAACCCTGAGATATCCCTCGCCGCAGTCTCCGAAAGCTGTTCCCGGGACAATAGCAATGCCCTCCTCTTGCAAAAGCCTGGTGGCAAACTCATCCGAGGTCATTCCAAACCGTTTGATGCACGGAAACATATAGAAAGCTCCGTAGGGCTCAAAACAGTCCATTCCAAGCTCACGAAAAGCATGGAGAAGATAGCGGCGGCGCTCATCGTACGCCTCCTTCATTCTCGCAATATCATCGTCCCCGTTCTTTAACGCCTCAACGGCCGCATACTGACTGGTAGTCGGCGCACACATGATGGCATACTGATGGATCTTCAGCATCTGCTTGAGAATTATTTCCGGCGCAGCTGCATATCCCAGACGCCAGCCTGTCATGGCATAGGCCTTTGAAAATCCATTGATCAGCACAGTGCGCTCTTTCATACCCGGAATCTCCGCAATTGACACATGCTTTTCTTTATACGTAAGCTCCGCATATATCTCATCGCTCAGCACAAACAGATCCTTCTCTTCAATAATGCGCGCAATCGCCTCCAGATCACTTCTTTCCATGACAGCTCCGGTGGGATTATTGGGAAACGGAAGAATAAGAACTTTCGATGCCGGTGTGATTTTCTCCAGAAGCTTCTCCGGCGTCAGACGAAACTGATCTTTTTCTTCCAGCTCAATAATAACCGGAACGCCCCCCGCCAGAACTGTGCAGGGTACATAGGAGACATAACTGGGCTGGGGAATCAGAACTTCATCCCCGGGATTCAGCATGGCCCGCAGTGCAATATCAATGGCCTCACTGCCGCCTACCGTAACCATGACCTCCGTATTATAATCGTACTCCAGATTCTGACGGCGCTTCAGATAATTGCATATCTCCACCTTCAGTTCTTTAAGGCCTGCATTGGAAGTATAAAATGTACGCCCTTTCTCAAGAGAGTAAATCCCTTCCTCCCGTATATGCCAGGGCGTATCAAAATCCGGTTCGCCCACACCAAGGGAAATAGCTCCCTTCATCTCACTGACAACATCAAAAAATTTTCTGATTCCGGACGGCGGAATCTTTACAATCGTATCTGATAACGGATTTCTCACGGAACAATCAACATCCTTTCATCCTGTGGCCCTTCACAGAGCACCGTGCCATGGTCTTTGTATTTCTTCAGCAGAAAATGTGTCGCTGTGCTTAAAACAGAGTCAATAGTAGACAGCTTCTCCGCGACAAACTGTGCCACAGCTCTCATCGTCTTTGCCTCAATCATCACAGTAAAATCATACCCGCCGGACATGAGATATACAGATGTCACTTCGGGATACTGGTAAATTCTCTCCGCAATCTTGTCAAATCCCATCTCTCTCTGCGGCGTTACCTTTACTTCGATAAGGGCAATTACCTTTTCCTCATCAGTATTATCCCAGTTAATCAGCGTATGGTAACCGCATATGACATGCTCCTGCTCCATCTGGTCAATCTCAGCTGCAACAGCAGCCTCATTCTCTCCCAGCAGCGCCGCCAGCTCTTTGACACTGATACGGCTGTTCTTTTCAATAACCGCCAAAATTTTCTCTCTCATTTCGTACCTCCCGCTAATTGGATTTTATATATCTCATCCGGTTTTGGGCGATCAAGGAAACTGCAGATGTCCCCATTATGAATCTCCCGCCCAACCGAAGACTTTGTCCGCCCTACAATAACGCCGGTTTTTCCCATGCTCTCCAGACAGCGCACCGCTGCTGTTCCGCTGTCCGCAGTCAGAATAGCACAGCCAAGGGAATGGAGACGATATGGATTCATGTCAAATACCTCACACACCTCCACGGTTTCCTGAAAAACCGGAATCCGCCGCAGCTCCAGTTCAAATCCCAAACCAAACGCTTCAAAATAATCCCAGAGTGCGGTCATTACACCGCCCTCCCCCGGCAAACACCAGGAGGCGGCTTCTGCCTGATAAAAAAAACCAGGGGGCGGAACGAATCCCCCGGTTTCATACAGATTCTGGCACCGCTTCACAAACGAAGCGGAAAAATGCTGCAAAAGCTTTATTTCCCCCTGCTTTGCCGCGCATGATGTACCACTCAGCCCGATCGCCCCTGCAATGATCAGATCCTGGCCGGGCTTCATCCTGCCGAAAACAGAAATTTTTTCCTCTCTATCTTTCATCGTACAGTTTTCCTCTTCTGAGACGCATACGAAAAGCTTTTTTCTGAATATGCCATACTCTCCACTTTTTCCGGAAAATATCAGGGAGCCGGCACTGCAGGTCCCTGAACAGGTGCCGGCGCGGTCGTTTCCGCTGCAGGCTGCTGTACAATCTCAGAAGCCGGACCATCAGAAGCCGGACCGGCAGGCTGAGTCTCAGGCACAGACGGCACTGTTTCAGGTGTAACCTGCTGCTCCGGAACAACAGCCGGCAGAGCAGGGCCTACCCTGTAAATCGCTTTTGATGCCATATAGGAATCGGTGTGAAGGAGCTCCTTCTCCGTCTCCACACCATCCACATACACATACTTCCAGAGTCTTGACTGGAGCCCTGTATGAGAAGACTGCTCCTGAACCCTGGCTCCCGGCGGAAGTGAGGGATCTACTTTTGTGATTGGTTCTCCCGGACTTACCGTTCCAAGAGTTTCTGAAACAAATTTTATCTCACGGTTTGCCGGCCTTGTCTCTTTACCGTAAATGGTAAATGTGAGAGTTCCCCCCTCAACACCTCCCTCAATATAAACAGGAAATTCATACGGGTTTTTGAATTTCAGATCTTTTACCGTACCGGCAATAGCCGCATCCTGGGACGGTTTCACATAGGTCACAATCATAGAGTGGTTCTGACGCTGTGTGATCTCCATCTCTGACAGAAGCGCCGCATTGTAAAGTGTGGTGCACAGCTGACATGCCCCGCCTCCTACCGTATCGACCACCTGACCATTGGCATAGGAAGCTGCCGAAGCATAGCCATTTTCAACAGTAAACGGCGTCAGAAAAACGTACGCCGAAAATTCCTCTCCCGGCATCAGGACACAGCCGTTTACCTTGGATGCCCCGTTTCTCAGATTTTTTGAACGTGAAGTGTTTCCTGTACTGAAATTTGTACTGAAAGTTCCCAGAACATCCTGTATCTGAGACAGCATCTCCGTTGTACGCACCGGCTGGGTTTCCGTAACCGTCGCCTCTACTGTTATGGGACTTTCCAGTCCATTCTTTACCGCTTCATTTAAAGCATCTGTCGTTGCCACAGCATCTATCTCTATTCCCGGCTGTGACTGGGATACCTGAAATACTCCGTTTTCCCGTGTAATAACAGCATCCTGTGCAGGCTGGGCAAACGCTGCGCACTGTACTGTCACAAACTCTTTTACAGCCTCTTCCCCGACAGTCTCCTCTACAGAAAACTGTACCGGCTCTTTTTCGAGGCTCTTTATATTCAGATAGCGCCTGAGAATATTGCCTCCTGCATACTGCTCAGCCGCCTCTTCGATCTCCTCCCGGTTTGTCCATGAAAATCCCAGCTGTGAAGCTGTTGTGCTTACCTCTCCATCCCCGATTTTCAGCGTAATCTGCTGTTCAGCCATCGAATCCACATATTCCTGAATCTCCTGCATGGCCTCCTCAGCAGTCATACCCTCAAGAGCAAGCCCTTCCACAGAAAACCCTGCCGGAATCGTGCCCGCCTCCGTTCTGCCGGCAGGTACGAGGGTAAGTCCCAGTATGGCTGCTCCGGACAGTACCCCCGTCATCCAAACTTTCTTTTTCATATATCAAATCCCCTATCTGGCGATCCCTTTGCTGTCACATCGCCAATCCTGCAAGAACCATTCCGCCTACCATGGCAAGTACAATAACAATAATAACCACGGCAGAAATAATTTTACGTACCTTCTGGCTGTTCGACATCTTTTATCACCTCTTTGCAATTCTTCCATACTGTGAGATAATTTTGTCGGTTATTCGCGAAACCTCATTTCGCGTCAGAGAATCTATCTGCACAGTTAGACTTATTTTATGATATTTTATCAAATCCCGCAAGACTTCTTTTTGCTTTTTTGACGCCGGCTGTTCTCTTTTTATCCTGTAAATTAAAGGGTTTGCTGAAAACAGTGCCGGTGCAGAAGCAAAGTGCATATCTCTTATGGACTGGTAAAGAAAATGGGCTGCCCTCGCATCAGACAGAGCCCTGTGATTTTTCCCAATCTCAACATGAAAGAAACTGCACGCACAGGCAAGATTCTTTCGCTCGTTTTCCGGCATAAAGGTACGGCACAGAGCAAGAGTATCAATCCCCTCTTTCTCAAACTGATATCCGCAGTTGACGGCCGCACGCTTCAAAAAGCTGTAATCAAATATGATATGGTGCCCCAGCAGCGGAAAATCGCGGCAGCAATCCATAAGCTCCCCTATAATATCTTTTATTTCAGGGGCATCTTTCAGCATATCATCATCTATACCGGTCAGCTGTCTTATGTGATCGCTCAGCTCCCTGCAGGGATTTATGAGTGACGAGAATTCCTTTTTTATCTCTCCATCCTCCACGCACACCGCACCAATCTCAATAATTCTCTCTGTTTTAGGATCAAGCCCCGTTGTCTCCAGGTCAATGGCAATATATGAGCCTCTATCTACTATTTGTTCCATTTTCACTGATTTTATTCCTGTCCCCTGCATATTCCCATATTTCTTCCGGTGTCAGACAGAACATTCCCGCATTTCCAAACAGTGCCTCCCTGTTTCGGTAATCAAACAGCCGGTAACTGCCGTCTCCCATCCGCTCCAGATGTGCCATCTTTGCCAGCTGCCTGGAATCGAATCCCTCATATCCCTTCAGATACCGATGGGCTGCTGCTTCTTTCTCAAAAAAGCAGCGTGATACATCCCGAAACAGTGAAGGTTCTCTGGCAAACGAGGGCCGGCTCTTCACATTCTCCCGAAGATACAGATCACACATCAGAAGATCCCGGTAAAGTTCCTCATCCCCATCTGTCTCCTCACAGATAAACTGATACAGAATTTCATACCGTGCCAACCGGCTGTGATTAATTCCGTCTAATTCCTTTTTTTCATAATATTCTGCCAGTGCACTGTAAAGTCCAAAGGGATCTGCAAATTCCCTGACAAGTTCCCCCAGCGTATTCATATACTGACCGCTGTTATAGTAAACTTCCGTCATCTCCTCTACGCCCTTCAGCCGAACGAGATCCCCGTAATCCATCCAGCGTGTTTTAAGCACTTCATATGGCGGTGTATTCTGAAAAAGCAGGCCATAAGCCTCTGCCCGCTCTGCCATGTATGACCCCTTAAGTACCTTAAGAAATCCAAGCTGCAGCTGGGAAGGCTTAAGATTATACACTTCGTTGTAAGAATGACGGAAACTCTCCGGTCCCTCCCAGGGAAGTCCGGCAATCAGATCAAGATGCTGATGAATATTGTTCATTGCCCCAATCCGTTTCACAATGGCTCCGAGTCTGTCCAGATCCATCTGTCTTTTTATCTCCCGTATTGTATCCGGGTTCGTGGTCTGCACTCCTATCTCCAGCTGAATAAGACCGGGACGCATCCGCCCCATTACCGAAAGTGCGTTCTCCGTCAGCAGATCCGCAGAAATTTCAAAGTGAAAATTTGTGACTCCATTGTCATTCTCAAGAATAAACTCCCATATTTTCTCTGCTCTATCTCTCTGACAGTTAAACGTCCGATCTACAAATTTAACCTGGGGAACCCGGTTTTCCAGAAAAAAGGACAATTCTTTAAAGACAAGATCCAGATTTCGGAAACGAACCTTTCTGTCCAGCGATGACAGACAGTAACTGCAGGAAAAAGGGCATCCGCGGCTGCTCTCATAATATATGATCCGATGCTCCATTCCTTCAAGCCCCAGATAGGGAAAAGGAATATCATCCATGTTAAGAAGCGGTGCCGGACCGTTGGTTCTCACATTCCCCTCTTCATCCCGGAAGGCTATTCCGGGAATTCTGAAAAGCCTCTTCTTCCACTCTCCCTGCTTTTCTGAGTAAACATCGTCTTCCGAAATACAGCTATATGCCTGGACCAGGCGATAAAATGTGTCTTCTCCCTCCCCAAGCATAACAACCTCTGCTTCCGGGAGCATTCTCAGAACGGATTCTGCATCCCAGGAGACCTCCGGCCCTCCCAGCCAAATTCTGACTTCAGGTCGGATTTTCTTCAGATTCCAGACCAGCTCTCTGACATAGACAATATTCCAGATATAACAGGAAAAACCGACTACGTCCGGTCTTTTTCTGTATATATCCTGCAAAATTCTCTCCATCTGATGATTGATGGTATATTCTCCGAGTTCAATCTCCACGCCCGTTGCCTCAAAAGCCTCAGACAGAAAGACATCTCCTCTTTCAATCTTTTCCTCGCAGTAACGTTTTAAACTGTAAATACCCAGATTGGAATGAATATATTTAGCGTTAATTCCTACAAGTAAATACTTCACGTTCTATACCCTCTGTATGTGATAACCTGCCGCTTTGCTGAGACGGTTCATAATCGCCTGTCCCAGATGATGTTCTGAAAAGCTCTCCGAAAAAATACAATCCACACCCAGATCATCAAAATCCCGCAGAACCCCATAGAGATTATGCGCCACTGTCTCCTCCCGGGCCCTCTCTCCGATACTTCTGACTTCTCCAAGCGGATAACAGCCTCTTGTCTCATCCGTACATATGATGCCCACCCGATATCCGGCCTCTGTTTTCTCCTGCGCCATACGGTTAATCTCCAAAATCACCTGGCTGAGCTCGCCTTCCACCAGTGTCAGATCCGCCCGGGGCGCATAATGCCGGTACTTCATTCCCGGTGCCTTGGGCCGGATATCCGGGCTCATCGGTCCAAGTATTGCGGGATCAACCCTGACCTCGCCCACCACAGCTGTCAGCATCTCCATGGTAATAGCACCCGGGCGCAAAAGCACAGGGACCTCCTCTGTCACATCCACAATTGTTGACTCTACTCCTATTCCCACCGGTCCCCCGTCCAGAATCATGTCAATTTTTCCGTTCATATCCTGAAAAACATGTTCCGCTCTGGTAGGGCTGGGCCTTCCGGATGTATTCGCGCTGGGCGCGGCAATCGGCACCCCTGAAAGGCGAATCAGCTCCGCAGCCGTTGCTTCTGAAGGCATACGAACAGCAACCGTATCAAGTCCCCCCGTCGTTCCATAGGGAACCCTTTCACTCTTAGGAAAAATCAATGTCATTGGGCCGGGCCAGAAAGCCTCTGCAAGAATTCTGCCCTTTTCCGGAATTCTCCTGACCAGCGCCTCTATTTCCTGCAGACAGGATACATGGGCAATCAGAGGATTATCCGACGGACGCCCTTTCGCTTCATATATTTTTCCGGCAGCATGCTCATCAAGTGCATTGGCCCCTAAACCGTACACTGTTTCTGTGGGAAATGCAACCAGACCGCCTGACCGGATAACAGAGGCAGCCTTCCGAATATGCTCCATATCCAGCTCCGTAAACTGAGCCGGATTTTCTATTTTTAATACTTCTGTTTTCAAACCGCTCACTTCCTTTGTATTTTGCCGCAGCATATCAGATTCTGTTTTCTGAACATATCATTAACTAAGTATACTTTAAGTTACCCTTACTTTCAACGATGAAGCAGAAAATTCTTTTTATACGGCATTATCTGCTGTTGAGATACTCCATTATCCCCATATGCAGCGCCCATGCCAGACGATCCCTGTATTCTTCTGTTGCAAGACGCCCGGCATCCTCCCAGTTCGAGAGGAAACCACACTCAGCAATAACAATGGGACATTTCACATGAAGAAGCAGATAATAGTTATTATTGGCCTTGGCCTCCCTCTTATGCTCTCCTCCCTGTACATAATCGAAGCTCTCCTGCAAAATTGCGGCAAGACGCCTTCCTTTCTCAGAGCCATAGTAATAAAATACCTGTCCTCCCGCCACAGACTCCTCATGGTAACTGTTCTGATGGATGCTGACAACAATATCCGGATCCGCCTCCTCTATCTTTTCGCAGCGCTTCTTCATATCAGACATTTTTTTGCTTCTGTCCCCTTCTTTATACAGACCTCTGTCATCCTCCCTCGTCAGAATTACCTCCACATCCGATTTTTCCAGATAGTCTTTGAGCTTCAGCGTGAGCTCCAGATTTATATCTTTCTCAAGGCTCCCATCCACCCCCACTTTTCCCGGATCATTCCCCCCGTGCCCGGCATCCAGTACTACTACCGGTTTCTTTTTACCCAGACGTACATTGACACCTGATGCGGCAAGCCCTGCATATCTGGCCATCATAAATATGCAGACAAGCAGGACAATCCCCGCCGCCGTTTCTGCCGTAAACCGGCGTCCCACATTCCTCAAAATTCTTTTTCTGCTCTCTTTCAAATCTCCGTTACCCCGGAATCTTTGCTGTTATACAATATATATTCCCGAGTCCGCCGCCCATGCAAAAATCATGCCCCGTCCCAGCTGCCGTCAGGGACCCTGCCCTCTGCCCGCAACGCTCCATTTCATAAAGAAACACCGCACAGACAGCTGTTCTGCTGCTTCTGCGCGGTGTCCCGACATTCTGTATTGCGTTGTTAATTATTATTTAGTAGTGAAACAACTCATTTTACTCTTAATTCCAGCCGATCACATCCCATACTTCCGGGGATTCAAGGCCCAGTTTCCAACCGGACACTCCAGCCAGATCATATTCTTTCACTGCGTTCATTTTAAGCTCCAGAGAACGCTCATCTTCCATCCACAGCATACTGCGTCCCTCTGAGTTTTCCAGTTCTCCGTAATACTGCCCGAGTGTGTCATCCCATGAAAGCTCCACTCCATTTTCATCAATCCACTGTTTGGCAGCTGCTATTCCCAGTGCTTTTGAAGAAACACCGTCATCTGTCTCCGTCCAGAGGCGAGTATAAAACGGAACGCCATTAATTACCTTTTCGCGGGGTACCAGCTCCAGCGTATCACGTATTCCCTTTTCCACATAACTCAGAGAAGCCACCGACCCCGGCTCGCCGCCGGCATAATGCTCATCATATCCCATGATAATCACATAATCCGCCACTGTCCCCTGTTCTTTGCGGTTATAGAAACGGTTATATGCTGCCGGTACATAATTGTCTACTGACAGAACCAGTCCTTTTTTCCGGCATGATACTGAAAGCTCCCGGATAAACTGTACATAATGGACACCGGCCTCTTCCTTTAAACTCTCAAAATCCAGATTGATTCCATCAAAACCATACGTATCCGCCTCTTCCATCAGGCTATCAATAAGACTCCGGCGCACTGAAGTACGTGAAAGCAGTTTTTCTGTCTGTACATTTTTGCTGCACTCACGGCTGAAATTATCTAAAACCGCCCACACCTGAATTCCCATCTCATGTGCTTTATCCACATAACTTTTGCTTGCCAGAGATTCATAATTTCCCTGATTGTCACTGAGTGTGAACCATGTAGGCGCAACCACATTGACACCTTTTGTTGCACCGAGAAGCTCATCCAGCGCACTGTTGGCCGCATCTACCGTTACCTGATGCCAGACCATAACAATTTTCTCATCCAGAGAAATATTCTTATATACAGGCGCTTCAAATGTACTCTGCGGTATCTCCTCGCGGCGATCCGTAAGCCGCCAGTTCAGCATATACCCGACATGCCCGTCCTGCGTCGCCACTCTGGACCAGTTATCAAGAGTTTCCAGAACTATGACACTCTCTCCTTTTACAGCATCCGTAAGAATGGGACTCTTGAGCCCTCCCCGAACCCTCACTTTACCATTTGATGATATCGTTGCCATGGGGACAGCATCCCAGTTGTTTTCCACGTACACGCGCTTCTGTTCGCCGCTGTCGAAAACATTCATGCGAATATCCGTATAATTTAATACCAGTCCCAGAGAGAGGTAGACATCTTCTCCCTCCTCAATCATAATCGGCTGACCGCTTCCACCGGCTGTGGATAAATCTGCTGTAACAATCTCCTCCGGCAGCGCATATACCAGTATCTCCTCCTGAGAATCCCAGTAAAAACGCTCATTCAGACAGGCATTAACCCAGCTTACAGGCACGTATGTCTGCCCGTTCCGGTAAATACCTGTATCCTCCTGCCTTTCATAATTCAGAAACAGGACAACTCTGTCTTCTCCCCCGGCATCATAGAACTCATCCAGATTCACAAGCTCTTTCGTCGGCATATACTTCCGGTATCCGTAGACTCCCCCTATTCCCATAATTAACACAAATATAAGCGGAAACAGGCAGCCAAACGGCGATCTTTTTCTCTTCATTTTTCTGCTCCTATGAGAGTTTCCGGTTATCCGGCACGTCTGACAGATTCTCCCAGATGAATTTTAATCCCCGGAAACACCGGATAACACACTGTTTCATTTAAGTATATCACACCTTATCCGGAGAATGTTGACTTTTTTCTTAACTTTCTTTCCCGGGCAGGACAGTATCTCCTATCTGTAATACACTCTGTCAAAATGAATTTCCGTCAACATTCCTGACTCAGCGCCAATATAATCTCCCATGTAAAAAGAACCATCCTCACGGAGCTCAAATAATTTTTTATATTCTTCCGGTCCGCACTCTTTTCCGTCAATCAGGATAGGTATCCCTTTATTGCGGTATCGCTCCAGACCTTCCAGAAAAATTT
Source organism: uncultured Lachnospiraceae bacterium (assembly GCA_944384125.1). Taxonomy (GTDB): domain Bacteria; phylum Bacillota; class Clostridia; order Lachnospirales; family Lachnospiraceae; genus Otoolea. Next base: position 25,561 of record CALWSF010000021.1, read on the forward strand.
TCTGCTGTTCTCTCCTCCTCTCCCATTCTTCGTTTTTTTCTCTCTTTCTCATGGTTCATTCCCCCCGTTTGATGAAAGCAGTACATTGCCGGCAAGCCGGTTCGGAGGTAATTCAGTAATATATTTTCGGTAACAGCTCAGCCTTCTCTGTCCCACACTATTTCAGAAATTTCCCAAAAAAAGACAGAGATTCCCCCGTAATAACAAATGCGTCCAAAGACAGCGGAATCTGTCTGATGCTAACCTTCAGAAAACGTTCTGCCATCCCTGTATTTTCCCTTTTTCCGAACGCTGAAAAGTATTCATACCGGCACCCTTGCTCCTTGTTTCCGGACAGAAACGCTGCAAATCCCGGCAGCTGCCATTCACTGGCAGAACACACCAGAAATCTGCGGTCACACTGAAGGAAATCATCTCGTATATCCTCCCGGAACACGCCGAAATCAATGATTACCATACAAAAATCACGTTCAAGACACTCCCTCAGCTGTTCTCTCCCTGCTTCTCTGAAAAAATAAATATCCAAGATATTAAACGTTTTTCCAGTGGAATCCATAACATTTTTTTTGCCATACACTTCCTGCAGACGGGCAAAATCTCCACTTTGATTCCACTCAAGCAAAGCGGTTCTCCGACGGAGCACTGATACTGCATAACAGGCTGTCATAATAGAAAAATGTGTAACGCCAACTGACGGGCCGCAGCCGGCAATGCCAATTCTCGTCTTCCCTGAGAGAGCACAGAGCGGATCTGCCGTTGCCCCTCTCAAAAAATACCGCGAAAAAAATCCCATGCCTTTTGCCTCATTGTTTTTTTGTCATTATTACCGCACAAATACGTTTCAACCCCCGTTTTGTGCAATAGCTCCGCAAAAAAGGAGGCCTGTGAACCATCAGGCGGAAACGGCATGCACGGTGTCCGAAAAAAACGCATCCTGTTTATTTCTACGGGAAAAACGGCTTCTGAAACACGGCTGGAACAGCTCAGCAGAATACGCACATTTTTCCGCGCCAGAAACCGCGCGGAGGCAATTGAATCTTCTACCTCCCAGTCCTTAGTTCCACACAGCAGAAGAATCAGATCATACTCCTCATCGGCTGTCTTTTCTATCCCGACTCCGAGATCGTCCACAACCGCATCAAAATCAGGTTCATCCAGCCTGACACAGTAGCCGTAGTCCGGTTTCATTGCCATATTATCTATATGGTATATTCCATACGTATCCGGAACCCTGTCCCGACGGGCTGCTATTTTCCGTACGGCCCCCGTTTCATTTTTCTCTCTGTACAGACAGTTTACCCCCTGCTCTGTTAAATAAGAAACCAGACTGAATGCCATATGAGTAACTCCTATGCCATGTCTGCTGCCAACTACAGCAATCCTGAGAAGTGACATCCCCTTTTTTGTGAAAGCACCCGCTCCCAGTTCGTTTAAATCCTTCAGCACATCCCGTACGTTCTGATAGCGTGCTTCTTTTTTCCTCTCAAGACAACGCCCCACTATGACGGAAAGCCTGTCGCTGCCTGCGGAAAATGCCGCACTGTCCATATCCGGCACTGACTGCCCCGTTCCCATATAATAAAGGAGAGCGCCAATGGCATAGATGTCGGTCCTTTCATCCAGAGACTCTCCGCTGTATTGTTCAGGTGCAGCAAAACCTCTTGTTCCATAGCGCATCCGCATTTCCCCCGCCGCAGAAGCTAAAACCGACTGATCAAAATCGATTAATTTGAGCGTTCCGTGAGAAATAAGAATATTCGCCGGCTGAAGATCCAGGTACAAAATTGGAATTGGTTCGAATGAATGCAGATAATTAATGATTCGGCACAGCTCGATTCCCCATTGAATCTGACTTGCCTTCGTCAGACAGCCCTCTCGCTGAATGAGGGCATGTAAGGACTCACCGTCCAGATATTCTTCGATGAGATAATAATAATTTGAATCCGCTTCTAAGTCATAAATAATCGGTATTCCAGGATGACGCAGCTTTTTGAGCAGTTCAGCCTCACAGCCATATCCCGCTTCCGACCTCGGCACTCTCTTAATCGCCCGATTTTCATCGAGCACCAGATGCCTGGCGAGAAAAACGGTTCCGCTTCTTCCGCGTCCGATGACCCCGCATATCCGATACTTGCCAAACAGAACGGTGTCTTCTCCAGGTACACCTCCCCTCTGCGGGCATCACTTCTCTTTTCCCATTGTAAACGATCGATTTGCATATTACAACTGTTTTTTGACATTTATCTACATTTTCAGACTGAATTTTCAGTATCCGTCTGTTCCGGTTTAAGACACTTCCCTGAATTTTCATAAAAAAAACTACTGTAAACATTGATATTTTCATTGGTTCTGTAGTATATTTAGGATGTGAAGGTCTGACTATGTTCCTTTTTCACATAAGTCCGTGCAAAAAACAGACTGGGACATACATGGTCATTCCGCAACCTACGATGAACCATGAAACAGAATAGGAAGTGAGCCTGAATGAAAATAGAGCGAATTAATGAAAACCAGATTCGTTGCACCCTTACAAGTTTTGATTTAAGTGTCCGTGACCTGAATCTGGGAGAGCTGGCCTATGGCAGTGAAAAAGCCAAAAAGCTTTTTCGTGAGATGATCCAGAAAGCCTCCAATGAAGTTGGTTTTGACGCTGAAGATATTCCTCTTATGGTAGAGGCGATCCCGCTCTCCAATGAGAGCATTATGCTGATCATTACAAAAATAGAAGATCCGGAAGAACTGGATACACGATTTTCAAAATTTTCTTCCGTATCGGATGAAGATTCCGGCAGCTTTCTGACAAGTGAGCTTCTGGAAGGAGCAGACAGCCTTCTTGAGCTTTTTGCCCGTACCGGCAGTGAAACTGCCCCGGATTCCCATACCGGCAGTCCTCAAAAGACAAACACAGAACAGGAAAACAGCGGACAGCCATCCGTACGCCATTTTACCTTTGGAAATCTTGATCAGGTTATCAGCGCATCCCACATCGCAGGCCGCGGATTTTCCGGCCTCAGTACCCTGTACAAAAATCCGGCAAATGGCCGTTACTATCTGTCCGTTCAGAAAACGGAACAGGACGGCGACTCTTTTAACCGCATCTGCAACCTCCTGGCTGAATATGGAAATGCTGCGAAATCCGGGCCGGATTCAGAGGCTTATTATCAGGAACATTATGAAATAATCGTAAAAAACACTGCTCTCCAGACTCTCTCATCCCTGTAAATTGATGGAATTTTAGTTATGCTTCAATTTTTGAACATTAAATGAAATAATTTCTTCTTGAATAATTACAGGATATAGTATAAAATATAGCCAGAAATCAAAAATAAAGGAGGAATGTAATCATGGCATTTGTAATTAACGATACATGCGTAAGCTGCGGTGCCTGTGCAGGTGAATGTCCCGTAGGAGCTATCTCTCAGGGTGATGGCAAATACGAGATCGACGCTGATTCCTGCATCGATTGCGGTACCTGTGCAGGTACCTGCCCGACTGGTGCTATTGAGCAGGCATAAGATACACTTTCTGTGTATGCACATAAGAGACTGTCACAGTTGGACAGTCTCTTTTTTATTTCTCGAAAACTTCTGTTTTTCATTTTTTCTTTTCAGTCTCACTTAAATTTTCATTTGCTTTGCCTCTTGCCAGAACAAAACAGCAAAACTTTTCCCTAAAGGAGTATTTTATGAAAGAACAAAAACCTCTTATCGGTCTGACTCCGTCAGATGACGATTCCACGGGATCTTCCCGAATTTCTGCTTCCTACCTGAATGCACTGCAGGAAAGCGGTGCAGTTCCTCTGCTTCTGCCTCTTGCCCCTTCCGCCGAAGACTGCTCTGCCCTGACCGACACACTTGACGGTTTTATATTCACAGGGGGTCCCGATGTGCATCCTTTTTATTTCGGCGAAGAAACGCTTGAGGGCTGCGGAAACTGTTCCTTTATCCGCGATCATTCGGAACTTCTTCTGTTCTCCCATATTTTAAAGACAAAAAAGCCGGTTCTCGCTATTTGCAGAGGAATCCAGCTTATCAACATTGCAATGGGAGGCGACATTTATCAGGACCTGAGCCGGACAGAACGACATCTTAAAATTGCGCACAGACAGCCATTCTCTTCGTCCTTCCCGTCCCATCACGTTTCTGCTGTACCGGACACTCTTCTGGCTTCTGTCATTGGTACTCAGGCAATAGAAGTAAACAGCGCTCACCATCAGGCTGTTCGAAGGATTGCCCCCGGACTTCAGAGCTGTGCCTTTTCTCCCGATGGTATTATCGAAGCAGTGGAAGCACCCGGATACCCTTTTCTTCTCGGTGTCCAGTGGCATCCGGAGCTTCTTTTTCACAGTCATGAACATGCACGCAGACTTTTCAACACTTTCGTGAACAGCTGCCGCTGACCCCCCGAAAACTATTGCCGCCTTTTTGCTGTTCCTAAAGCTTGTTTCCATTTCTCCCAAATTTCTTTTTTTTCAGGCGCAGAAAAGGAAAACTGCTGAATGAGGCCGCCGCTTCCGCCCGCCCCTGAGTGTCCCTCTGATAAGCCCGGATCGCCTCATCCAGCTGTTTAAAGCGCTCCTCCTCTCTCTCATCCGACACCCGCATCAGATACTCCATTTCCTTGGCCAGTTTATCATGTACAAGATAGCTGATATCCTGACTGAGCTTCTCGCTGTTTTCCTCAACAGCCCGTCCGATAATATGGTTCATAAGTCTCTGAAACTGTTCCATCTTCTTACCCGCCAGAAGTTCCTCTATTCCCCCCTGATTCAGAGCCGCCAGTCCCTTTTCATTTTCTTCCGAAGCCTGTCCGTTCTCCTTTTCTTCCCGGCCCTCCTGCTTTGCACTGTCCTCATTCTGCATATTCATTTCCTGATCTCCTATCCCCGTTTCTTTTAACGATTCCAGAACGTCCGCCTCAAGAAGCTCTCCCGGAATTATTTTCTGATCCGCAAGCGTCTTTGCCAGAGCTGCTTTAATCGCTTTCAGCTGATACCCTTTTTCCTTCAGCATTTTAATCTGACGGAACAGCCGGATATGAAAATCCGTATAATAGCGGTGTCCCATATCATTGCGCGGAATTGAAAGCTGCAGCTCTTCTTCCCAATAGCGCAGCACATGTGCTTCCACATCTACTTTTTTCGAAGCATCTGAAATCAGATAATGTATCTCAGCCATATGTATCCTCTCCTTTAGTCCACAATATTTCGTAGCTTACTACTACTATATGCCGCCTTCAGAAAGAATATGAATTAAAATACGGCAAAAGCTGCATTTCAAACTGCAATATCAAAATTGACAAGCAGAGGCTGGGGTGTTAGAATTTCATTAAGAAATATGAACTCCTTTAACGCAGCACGGGAGGTTACAGGAAAGGTGGATTACATATATGAATTATTATGAACTTGCAACAAAACGTGAATCAACAAGAAGCTTTAAGAAAAAACCGGTTTTAGACCGCCAGCTGTCCGAGCTGAAAAACTATTTCGGCGAATGCCGCCGGCTTTTACCGGAGATAAAGACAGAAATCCAGATTCTGGGTGCAGAGGCCTACCGCAATCTGACAGGCTGTGCCGGTTACCACAGCTTTATGATTGAAGCGCCCCATTACCTGCTGATTACATCTTCCCCCAGCGATCACTACCTTGAAAATGCCGGGTATATCGGCGAGGATCTCGTAATGAAGCTGACTGAAATGGAACTGGAATCCTGCTGGATTACCCTTACAAATACGTCTGAGATGAAAATGCGTCTTTCCATTCCGGAGGATATGGAGCCGGCTGCCCTGATCGCATTCGGCAACGCAACAACCATGCTTCCCTCCTCCCGCCTCGATATTAAGAGTGTTTCTGATATCATTATCAAAAAAAGAACCGGTTTCGTTGCAACCAAACTGGAAGTCGATCACGCAGTTTACACAGACACCTGGGGAGAAAGTGCCGGAATCTCCGCACTTCCAATCAACAGCAGCCTCTATCAGGCATTTATTGCCGCCTGCTGCGCACCTTCCTTCCTGAATCTGCAGTCTTACCGCTTCATGCTGGACAAAGACAAGGTTCTTATGGTAACACTGCCTGACGATCTTACTACTTCGTCCGACTCACGACTCAATGCCGGAATTGCCATGCTGCATTTTGCAGGAACCATGGAAAACCATCATGCTTCGAAAGGCGGATGGGTTCTTGGCGCACCTGAAAAACAGTACGATATTCCGGAAGGCGCATCCATTGACGGCTATTATGCTATCTGATTTTTAACCGCATACTTATAAAAAAGAGACCGGATGAGCATCTGCTCTTCCGATCTCTTTTTATTTTCATACCTTTGCCGGCTCTGAGAAACACTGTAAAGCCACTTTGTATTATCTTCTCAAAGAACAAAAAGTCTCCTGAATTCTTTTACCTGCGTTCTTCCGATCGGAAGACGTTCCTTTTCAAAATATTTCATTTTAAGACTGTACCCATTATTGTATCCCGGCACCATTTCCAGCACATAGTCAAGATTGACCAGGTAACTCTTATGGATTCGGAAAAACCTGTTTTCTTTCAGCCTCTCTTCATAATAATTCATAGATTCGCTCTGAAGAAAGTATCGATCCTTTGTATGGATCTTACAGTATCTTTTTTCCGTCTCTATATAAATAATATCAGAAACACTGAGTACGCGGAAACCCTCGCCCGCATTGACCATTATCTTATTGATAGTTCCTCCCGATGACTGGCACTGTTCCACTTTTCTCTCTTCCAGACGCCCGATGGTTTTTTTCACTCTCTCCAGGTCAAACGGCTTAAGAAGATAGTCCACTGCCCCCAGCTCAAAAGCCTTTACTGCATACTCCCTGTAAGCTGTTGCAAATATAATCTGTATTCCCGGCTGTCTGCTCTTAATCAGTGATGCCAGTGTCGTGCCATTTGCTCCGCCCAGATCCACGTCAACAAAGCAGACATCAAACTTTTCTTCCGCCAAAAGCCTCATCAGCTTTTCACTGCTGTCTGCTTCCGCAATATCCGCATCGGGACAGCACTGGGCAATCAGGTACACCAGCTCACTTCTGGCAGGACGTTCATCATCCACAACTGCTATTTTCATCTTCCCCCTCCTTCCGACACGGGATAGTCATTCTCACAATCGTTCCGCTGCTTCCTGACATAATCTGCAGACCGGCGTTCCGTCCGAATATTCCAGTCAGTCTGTGCTGCACATTGAACATGCCTATCCCCGCCCCATCTGTCCGCACGGATGGATCCGGTTCCCGGTTGGCATAAAGACGATCGATAACCTGCCTGTCCATTCCCGGCCCATTGTCTTCCACGTCAATCCTGATCTCATTTTCCTCACGAAGCACCCGTATCTGGACGAGTCCCCTTTCCCGTTTAACAGCCCCATGACGGATTGCATTTTCCACAATCGGCTGCAGGATCAGATTGGGAACCCGACATGATCCCGCCCTCGGATCCGACTTTATCTTTACCCGGAGACGATCCTCAAACCGCGCCTCCTCCAGTCTCACATACGCCTCCACATGTTCCAGCTCCGTCTCAAGCGGAACCATATAATCAATATTTTCCAGCATATTTCGGAAGTAGGAGCTCAGCGCCATAAGAAGCTCCCTGGCCTTTTCCGGCTTTTCCCGGCAAAAGCATGAAATAGTATTAAGAGCATTAAAAAGAAAATGGGGATTAATCTGAGACTGGAGCGCCCGGATTTCCGCTCTGCGCAGATTTTCCCGCTGCTTATCCATGTCCGCCAGCTTAAGCTGTGTTGCAAAATAATTAGCCAGACCCGTCACAAATTCGATATCCGCTCTGTGAGAATATGCATTCTTTCGAACCAGAACAACAAGTGACAGAACATCCTCTTTGTCTTTAATAATAGGCGCAGACATAATCACATATTTTCTGTAGAGAGGATAGAACGCATCTTCCGGCAGCGGAACTCTGCTGATTCGCGTTGTCTGATACGTCTGAGTGGCTGAAAGCAGGCGGGGATACGTATTCCTGTCAAGTTCAATCTCGGAAAATGCCTCGCTTCGCCCCAGAAACTGACAGTCTCTGATTACCGCTGCACCGGCACACCGATACTCCGACATGATGATTCCGATGATCTGTTCCATACTCTCCGGATTAGTCTCGGCATCTGCCAGATACGGCGTACAGCGCTGCATGGCTTTTGACGCCACTGAGACACTGGCAGCAGCCTCCAGATCAGCCTTATTGAAAATTTCTTTAAAAACACTGAAAAAGATAACCATTCCCAGTGAATTCAGACATACCATGGGAATCAGGACAATTTCCACTATCTCCAGCGCCTCGTCGTAAGGTTTTGTCATCACAAGTATGAGTCCGATATGAATCGCTTCAGCCAGAAACGTGATCCCCATGAGAAAAAAATTTGAATACTGCTTATGATCCCGACATCGATAGCCAATTACTGAGCCCATAACTCCATGTATTAATGCAGATATCACGCATGCTACCGTGCTGATACGCTCAGGAAAAATCAGATACCGGTGTGCTGATGCTATAATTGCCGTTACCATGCCCGACACCGGACCGCCTAGAAATCCGGCTGAGAGTACACCGATCACACGTGCATTGGGAATTGCCCCCTCTACCTGTATACCAATATAGTCCGAAATGATACAGAACAGTCCAAATATCAATCCCAGAAAAATCTGTTCGCCACACTGACGCACCCGCTCTCCCGGTTCAGACGCTTCTTCTGTATCATTCAGGAGCAGCCTCTCCACACATTTAAGCTTTGTAAGGAGAAATGCCAGAACAATCAACAGTGAAATATTCATACAGACACTCATCACAATATCGTATCGCACCTTTGTTCCTCCTCCCCAGTTTTTCAGCCGGCAGGCATTGCCCTGTCCAAAATTTCTTTTTCTGAAATATAAAAAACAGGGGCTGCAGACCTGAACCCGCAGCTCCCCTGTCTCCGCTATCCACCGCGGGGGCAACAGCCCATGTAAAATAATATTTTTGCAGCGTTATTTTGCTGCTGTAATTGTAACACTTTTTTTAGCCGATGTCCTCTGAATAATTAAAACTGCTGCAAAAATTGCAATTCCGATTATATCAGTTACAAAACCGCTGTCTATCAGAAGATACGCTCCCACAATGCTCAGAACACGTATCAGGACCGACACCTTTTTAAACAGATAACCTTCCACCGCGACGCTTATAAGAAATACACCCACCGCCGCTGTTGCAGCTACCTGGATCCCTTTCAGAAGCGGCGTATTAAGAAGCAGCAGATCCGTATTATACACAAACATGTACGGCAGTATAAATCCCGCCAGAGCCAGCTTTACGGATGCCCATCCCGTTTTCATCGGATTTCCTCCCGAAATACCTGCGGCCGCAAACGCTGCCAGCGCTACCGGAGGTGTCAGGTTTGCAAACATTGCAAAATAGAAACAGAACAGATGAGCTACCAGCGCGGGAATTCCCAGCTGTACCAATGCAGGAGCCGCGATCGTTGATGTAATAATATAGGATGGTATGCTTGGCAGTCCCATTCCCAGTATCATACAGGTTACCATGGTAAACAGCAGAGTAAACATCAGGCTCTTTCCGCCAATGCTGATAATTGTATTGGCCATATTCAGAGCAAAACCGGTAATACTGCAGGAACCGACTATAATACCCACACAGGCACATGCAATGGCAACGGAAACCGTTGATTTTGCACTGGCGACCATAGCGCCTATAATATCGTCAATACTCATTCGAGTGTTCTTGCGAAGCTGCGCAATGACGATCGTAAAGATAATCGTGTAAAATGCTGCCATGATAACGGTCTTTCCGCTGAAGAAAAGCATATACACAAGGAAAACCAGCGGAAGAGAGAGATGGCCGTAATCTTTCATGACATCCCGCATCTTCGGAAGCTGATCCCTCGGAACCCCCTGCATTCCCATCTTCTCAGCCCTCATCTGGATCTGGAACAGAATTCCCATATAGTAAATCACAGCAGGAATAATGGCCGAAATCAGCAGCTCATTGTATTTCATCCCCAGAGTCTCTGCCATAATGAAAGCGGCAGCTCCCATAACAGGCGGCATCAGCTGTCCGCCTACAGATCCGGTCGCAACAACTGCTCCGGCAAATTCATCGTCATAACCCGATTTTTTCATCAGCGGGATTGTGAAAGATCCGGTAGTAACCACAACAGCCACAGCAGCGCCATTGATCATTCCCAGAAGACCTGATGCCACAACAGCCACCTTGGCCGGTCCGCCTTTGGTTCCTCCCGCAATGGCATTGGCGAAATCATTGAAGAATTTTCCCATTCCGCATTTATTCATAACCTCGCCAAAAGCGATAAAGAGGAAAATATATGTAGACGCAACGTTAACGGAAGAACCGAAAATTCCCTCCGTGTTGGCAAAAAAGTGACTCATCAGCTTCTGCCATGTATAGCCTCTGTGGAGGAAAATACCGGGAATATCAATGGGAATAAGTCCCTGCTTTGTCCCCATAAGACTGTAAATCATAAAGATAATCGATATAATAGGCAATGCCAGGCCGCATACACGCCGGGTCGCCTCGAGAACCAGAATTGTCAGAAGAGTTCCCATTATTACATCCATTGTATTGGGATTTCCCGCCCGGTTAATAATGTTAAAATAGTCCGTCCACATGTAAATAGGAACGGCTGCTGACAATGCCATCAGAACATAATCATACCAGGCAATTACCTTCCTGCTGGCTTTTTTCGTAGCCGGATACATGGCAAACGCCAGAATCAGAATCATCGCCACATGCATGGAGCGGTGCTTCAGTGTCTCCGGCATATAAAATCCGGAAGAAAACACCAGGTGGTACAGCGTAACTGCAATGGCAAATATCTTAAATGCCATTGCAACAGTCGGAGACACAAAGCTTCGCGTTTTGCTCTCCTTATCAAATTTCTCAAGGAGCTCCTGTTTTTCTTTCTCCGTCATCTCATGCTCTTCGCCGGGAGCTTTCGTATTTTCCAGTTCACTCACTGCATTACCTCCTTCTTGCTTTTTATACTGAGAATCATTTTTTCATGGTGCGGCATGTCAGCTCCGGTTAAAAGCTGTTCGCCATTGAGTGAGATCTCTTTAAGTGCCGTCTGAGAATTAATCCAGTTAAACTGTTCAAAACGGCTCTCAATTCCATCCATATAAATAAGACCATCCTCATACCGGTATTCACAATCCATTTCTGCCGGAATGCCGGCTCCGAACCCTGCCACGGAGATGGTGTGCAGAAGGAAGCTTCCATCCTCTTCAATCTCATAATACTCATTCCACGGAATATGCTCAAAAGAGTGCTCCCATCCGAAGGAAAGCTCATCTCCCTCCTTTATTTTTGCACTTGCATATACTTTGCCCGTTTCCGCACTTTCCACAACCATAATATGGCTCTGCCTCTGTGTATACACAGAGGCAGCTGCCAGCAGAACTCCCGTCAGGCACAGTTCCGATAATACACCGGCCTTTCGGCTAATTCTGAGGGGTATCATATCCGTGATCCTGCCACCATTTAGCGGCACCGTCATGAAGCGGAATCTTTACATCGTCCACACCGAATGAAATGTCGATATTTTTATCGGCCGTATTGTGGGATGCCTTAATTGTGGAAATTCCCTCATCAGAGAAAATGCAGTCCATCATGTCATAAACCATGTCGTCCGATAAATCTTTATTTACCAGCATGATATTATAAACAAATACACTCTCAACATCTTCTTCGTTGTTATATGTTCCTGCCGGAATCGTACTCGCGGCAAAGAAGGGGTATTCCTCAATCAGGCGATCCCGACCTTCCCCGTCAATGGGAACGATTACCATGTCATAGCTGAATGCCAGCTCACTTACTGTAGAGTTTGGAAGACCGGATGTGACAAATGCCGCATCGCACTGTCCGTTCTTCATCTGATCAATTGCCTCTCCATAAGAAAGATAATCTACCTCACTGTCCTCATAGGTCATCCCGTATGCCTCGTAAATCATGCGCGCATTGAGCTCAACGCCGGAATTGGGCGCACCGACTCCGACTCTTTTTCCTTTCAGATCTTCCACACTCTTAATTCCGGTATCAGCGGTGGTTACCAGCTGTACATAGTTGGGCCAGAGACGCATCATGGCTCTCAGATCCGGATTGGCTGTGTCAAAAGCTCCAAATCCCTCATAAGCCTGCATAACAGAATCCTGCATGGAAATTGCTATTTCCGCTTCTCCGTTGGTAATCAGATTAATGTTTTCCACCGATGCTCCTGTTGCCTGAGCTGATGTCTTATACCCGGCATTTCCCAGAGCCGTTGCAAATGCTCCTCCGATCGGATAATAAATTCCACTGGTGGGACCTGTCGCTACTGTTACAAATTCAGTTGCACGATCAACTCCTGTCGCAGACGCTCCCGCTCCCTCTTCAGCTTTTGCGTCGCCGGTTACCTCTGCACCGGAACTGCCGCTTTCCGCTGTCTTACTTCCGGAGCAGGCTGTCATAGAAACTGCCAGTGCTGCACACATAATACAGGAAATCACTTTTTTCATACTTTTCTTCATTGCCATTCCTCCCTTTTATTATTAATTTATTATTCTTTTACAATGTTTTAATATTTATGAGGCAATTTTATAGTTTTTGGCGTTCATGGTCAATATTTCTTGTACGAACTGCCCAAAACAATACCTGAACCTGCATTTTAGGCGTGCAAATGGTACAACTTTCAATGCTGCCTGTTTCCGGAAGAAAACAGCTGTGTACAATATGTACAATGTTTTTTACATGACGGAGAAATTTAAAAACATTTACTGATAAAAAAAGCATCTGACAAAGTTTTTCTCTGTCAGATGCTCACTGTACAATATTTTCCTGTGTTCTTTTCAGACTGCCCTGCGCCTGACTGTCTACTGTTTTGCCAGGTTGGCAAACTTAGTAAGTTCAGGACGCCACATAAGCTGAATCGTTCCAATCGGGCCATTTCTCTGCTTTGCAATAATTACCTCGGCAATATTGGGCGTTTCCGTATCCTTATTGTAATAATCATCACGATACAGGAACATAACAACGTCCGCATCCTGCTCAATCGCTCCCGATTCTCTCAAATCAGAAAGCATCGGCCTGTGATCCGGTCTTGTCTCGCAGGCGCGGGAAAGCTGGGACAGTGCCACCACCGGCGCATTCAGTTCCCTGGCCAGCGCCTTGAGGGAACGGGAAATTTCCGATATCTCCTGCTGACGGTTCTCCCCGCTCTTTCCGCTGCCGGACATAAGCTGAAGATAATCAATAATGACAAGATCCAGCCCATACTCCAGTTTTACCTTGCGGCATTTAGAGCGCATCTCCGATATGGAAATACCCGGTGTATCATCAATAATCAGTTTTGAACCTCCAATAACACCGATTCCCTCAACAACTGCATCCCAGTCAGAATCCGTCAGGGTCCCGGTTCTCAGTTTCTGTGAATCCACATTGGATTCCATTGACAGCATACGATTAACCAGCTGCTCCTTGGACATCTCCAGACTGAATACCATGCAGGGCATTCCCTTTCGCACAGATACATGCTCCACAATATTCAGAACAAATGCCGTTTTGCCCATTGACGGGCGGGCTGCAACCAGAATAAAGTCGGACGGCTGAAATCCGGAGGTTCTGTAATCCAGATCAATAAACCCCGTAGGGATCCCCGTTACCGTACTGCTGTTTTTCGAGGCTGCCTCTATTTTCTCCAGTACATTCAGAGCCACCTGGCGAATCGGCACAAATTCTCCCGTCCCCCGGCTCTGAAGAAGATCAAAAACAGACTTTTCGGTGTGCGCAAGGATATCCTCCAGCTTGTCCCTGCCGCCATAACAGAGATTTTCTATCTCTTCGTTGATTTTAATCAGACGGCGAAGCACAGATTTTTCCCGGACAATTGCAGCGTAAGATTTAATATTGACGGATGTGGGCACCGAAGTCATAATATCCCTTACAAACTCCAGGCTGCTTACTTCCGGCGGAACATCTTTCTCTCTGAGGCGATTCTGGAGAGTAACCAGATCAACAGGCTTTCCCTCATTGAACAGCTCTACCATCGATTCGAACATTACCCCATACTGATGCTGGTAAAAATCGGCGCCTGTTAATATCTCAGACGCCGCGATAATTGCCTCTCTGTCCATCAGCATGGAGCCGATAACCGACTGCTCCGCCTCTACGCTGTGCGGCAGCACCCGTTTAATCAGCGCTTCCTCCATTTGAACTCCTCCGCTATTATGCCTCCACTACTTTGACGGCCAGTTTGCCGGTCACATCCTTGTGGAGCTTGACAGGAACCTCATGTGTCCCAAAAGTTTTAAGCGGCTCCGGCAAAACCAGCTTTTTCTTGTCAATATCAAGCCCGAGCTGATCGCTGATTGCCTTGGCAATCTCTTTGGAGGATACTGAGCCAAAAGCTTTTCCGCCCTCCCCGGCCTTGATAGACAGTGTTATTGATTTATCTGCCAGTTCCGCAGCCAGATCTTTCGCTGCCTGAAGCTGCTCAGCCGCAATTTTCTCCGCATTTGCTTTCTGAAGCTTCAGATCATTCAGATTCTTGGGCGTAGCCTCAATACCAAGCTTTTTCGGAAGAATAAAATTCCTCGCATAACCATCACTTACCTTTACAATCTGCCCCTTTTTTCCAAGGGCCTTAACATCCTCTAATAATACAACCTCCACGTCAAATTTCTCCTTTCTCAAGCATCTTTTCAATAATCTCTTTCAGACGCTGTCTTGCTTCATCCAGCGTCGTATCCTTTAACTGAGCCCCGGCGATTGTTCTGTGACCGCCGCCGCCCATCTTCTCCATCATAACCTGAACATTGACCTCGTCGATGGAACGGGCACTGAAATATACGGTATCATTAAGCTGCGTCATTACAAAAGACGCTTTGATTCCTACAATATCCAGAAGCTCATTGGCTGCCTGTGCCCCTACTACAGTAGGACTCTCCAGACCCTCAGACGGACACTGGGAAATAGCAAAGCAATCCCTGTATATTTCCGCTCTCTGAATCGCCTCAGCCCGCGCTTTATAGTCTTCCAGCCTGTCACGGAACAGCTTTCTGACCCGGACCACATCAGCTCCATTGCGCCGCAGAAATGCAGCTGCTTCAAAAGTTCTGACTCCTGCCTGATTCATAAAGTTATTAGTATCAATCACAATACCCGCATACATGGCGTCCGCCTCTGCCGGCTTTATTTTGATGCCGTCCCCTATATACTGAAGTACCTCGGCCACCATCTCACAGGTGGAAGATGCATACGGTTCCACATAGGACAGCACTGCATTGTCTATAATCTCGCTGCTCTGGCGGTGATGATCCAGAACTACTATTGTCTTTATTTTTTTCAGAAGTTCAGGTGCCTCCGTAATACTGGGACGGTTGACATCCACAACCACAAGCATCGTGTTGGCATCCGCCCATTCTGCAGCTTCCTCCCCGTTCATAAGCAGATCCTCCGGATAATCCGGATTGTTCTGGAACCGGGCCATCATGGGCTTCACGGATGAATTCACACTGTTGACAACAATCCTGGCTCTCTTGTTAAAGGATGTGGCAATGCGATATATGCCCACAGCAGCGCCAAAGGAATCGATATCGCCGATTTTATGGCCCATAATAAGCATCTTATCCTTCGTATCCATAAGCTCACGCAAAGCATGGGCCTTTACACGCGCCTTTACACGTGTCGTCTTTTCCAGCTGCTGAGATTTTCCGCCATAATAGCGTATCTTCGCTCCATCCTTGACGACAGCCTGATCTCCGCCGCGTCCCAGTGCCATATCAATAGCTGTTCTGGCATACTCGTAATTGCGGATGTAGCTGTCCCCGTTCATTCCCATTCCAATACTTAAAGTAACCGCCATCTCATTTCCGATATTGACAGTCTTTACATCCTCCAGAATAGAAAAACGATTTTCCTGAAGCTCTTCCGTATACTGCTGCTTTATGACAAAAAGATATTTGTCCTTCTCAAGCTTTTTTACAATACCATCTATGTTGGAAATGTACTTATTAATTTTTCTGTCGATCAGGGCAGTAAGCAGAGACCGTCTTACTTCTTCCACACTCTCAAGGGCTTCCTCATAGTTGTCCAGATAAATGAGGCCCGCTACAAGACGCTGATTGTCAATTTCCCGCTCATAGCTCAGCAGTTTTGTCTCATCAAATAAATAAACAGCCAGCAGTTTTTCCTGTGTGCCATCTTCAACCATACCCAGACGCACTCCCTCTGTCTCATCCAGACATACCTGCTGAATATCGACCCGATAGAAACGTCCCTCGAAGGATGTGTGAACACTGATGCTTTCATCCATATCTTCCAGAAAATCCCCGGTTATTTCCGGGAACAGCGAAGACAGACTCCTGCGGCTCAGTCTCTCCTCATGAACAACAGCGGAAAATGCACGGTTTCCCCAAAGCAGATGCCCTTCCGCGTCAGCAATGGCATACGGCATCGCCATACCATAGAGAAGCTGCTTCTGAACCCATGCATACTCAGCTGAGAACTCCACCAGCCCTCCCAGAAGATGTTTTCTCTTATAGAACAGCAGCCACAATGCCACAAGAATATAAAGAAGGGTAAATCCCGACATTACAATTCCGGCTTTGGGACTGACCACTCCTACCGCCAGATTCGCCGCCATCACAAAAACCGACAGAAAAACCGGCCATTGCAGATAGGAGCGCAGCTGCCCCTTTATTCTCTCATTTTTCTTCATTTCCTTCTCCTGTAAGAAAATTCCCATTTGTTATTTTATACAGATGCCCCTCTGCAGGAATCCGACTGTCTGCAGATCCGCATCCGGGCATTAATGCCTATCCATTATAACATAAAGCCGAATGTTCGTCCAGAAGGACACAAAAACCAAGGCAGACACTGGGTTTGCATCTTCTCCGCCCGGCGCTTTCCGGAACTGCGGAAAAGATACAAACCTGTGTCTGCCGCACATTTTTAATTACCAACAGTTATTTTTACATCACAGGCCATCTCCTGTGACGTATTTTCCTATTCTGCCGCACTGCAGATCAGCTCCACGCATTTTTCAAT
This sequence comes from uncultured Lachnospiraceae bacterium, assembly GCA_944384125.1. Lineage (GTDB taxonomy): Bacteria > Bacillota > Clostridia > Lachnospirales > Lachnospiraceae > Otoolea. The sequence continues at coordinate 42,626 of CALWSF010000021.1, forward strand.
GCCAAGCTCTCCGCTGTTCAGCATCAGATCATAATTTTCACGGTTTCCCCACTTCTGGTTGGTATAATTTTCATAGTAAAGTCGTCTCTTCTTATCAGTCTGGTGCATAAACTCATCAATATATTCGTCCAGATCGCCATATTCCTGAACGGCTCTTCTCTTGCGTATATCGCGATCCGCATAGATAAAGACACGAAGAATATCAGGACGGCTTCTCAGTATATAATCCGCACACCGACCGATAAATACACAGCTCTCTCTCTTTGCCGCCTCCTCGATTGCCTTCTTCTGCGCAAGATAAATCTGCTCCGTAAGCGGCAGCTCGCTTATCTTCGGCTCCTTCGGATATGCAATTCCATAGATTGTTCCCATCGCAAAGTTGTAAAGCAGACTGTTGGTAAGGCGCTGCTCCCTGTCCGCAATCAGCTCCGACGGAAAGCCGATCTCCTTGGCTGCTGCATCAATAAGCTCCTTGTCATAAAACTCCATGCCCAGTTTCTTGGCTGCCATTAAACCAATCTGACGTCCGCCGCTCCCATATTCCCGGCTGATTGTAATAATTTTCTTCATCATACTTTGACCTCCCTCCTGTGACGCTGCACCTTCTGACTGGAACCCTCTCCTTTTCCATCTGTCATTTCTGTCTTTATTTTATCACAGGATGTCAAAATATTCAATCAATTAAACTTTTATCCCATTATTTTAATTTACAATTTTCACAAAATTTAACATGATGCTTTCATCATCTGTCAAGACGGCGTATCTCACGGCGAAGTCTGGGACCCACAGCCGCTGCAAATAAGATTTTGACGGCATCTCCGGGGAGATAAGGAAGAGCTCCCACACTCAAACCGGCTGCATACGACAGATTCAGCTGTCCCGCCAGCCAGAATGTACCCAGTATATAACATATTATAGTACCTGCTGCCATACCAAGCACATGGAGATGGACTCTTGCCGGGAAACGATCAATTACCAGGCCTGATACAACCGCAATAACAATAAATCCTATCAGATAACCGCCCGTAGGCCCGGCCAGCTTTCCCACTCCTCCGGTAAACCCGGAAAACACGGGAAGGCCGGCAAAGCCAACCAGAAGATATATGAGGTAACTGACCGTACCCGCTTTCATCCCCAGCGCGTAGACCGCCAGATAAATAGCCAGGTTTGTAAAAGATATCGGCACCGGACTGAAGGGAATGGGAATCGAAAACGGCCCCAGCACGCAGGTTACCGCTGTCATAACCCCTATCAGAGCCATGGTTTTTGTCGTAAAAAAGGTTTTTTTCCTGTCTCCGGCTGAAACAAACTGGTCCATAATTTTTCTCCTGTCTTTATAAATACACTCATTTTGTCCACTGGAGTCATTATAAACCATGCCGCCTTAATAGTCAACCTTTTGCAAAATATAGTTTACATTTGTCCTCCGCTGCTCCTTCACAGTTTCAGCCCCAGTCCCTCTATGCTTCTTTCCAGAATCCCTTTCATATAGGCAATCAGTATCCCATAATTTGTCATGGGTATCTGCGCTTCTTTTGCCGCCCGCAGGCGGCTTCCCATCTCTCTCTCATTCAGCATGCAGCCGCCGCAGTGAACAATCAGTCCGTATCCGGATATATCTTCGGGAAACTCTGTTCCCGAAGTAAACTCAAACACCGGCTCGCAGCCCGTATATTCCCGAATCCATGCAGGAAGCTTAACCGTTCCGATATCTCCGCACTGGCGGTGGTGGGTACATCCTTCCGAAATAAGTATTCTGCTGCCGTTCCTGATCCGGTTAAGTGCATACGCTCCCTTTACCGACTGTTCAAGGTTCCCTTTGTAACGTGCAAATAAGATGGAAAAGGATGTGAGACGAATCCGCTTTGGCGTTATGCTGTCCACAATCGGAAAAACCTGACTGTCCGTAATTACAATGGACGGATCTTCCTTCAGGCTGTCCAGGATGCGGGCAAGCTCCGTCTCACGGCACACTACCGCTCCGGCCCCTTTGTCCAGCAAATCCCGGATAACCTGCTGCTGAGGCAGGATCAGCCGCCCCTTGGGAGCAGCCTTGTCAATGGGAACGACCAGAACTGCCAGTCCCCCCGGCTCAACTAAATCTGCCGCAAGCTGACGTTTACTTCCCTCTGCTTCATACAAACCGGCAATTTTTTCTTTCAGCTCTGCAATCCCCTGTCCCGTCACAGCACTGACCCATATATGTTTTTCTTTATCCCGGAGCTGTTCTTCCCTTTCACGATCTTTCATCCCGGCATCCGGCAAATCCGCCTTATTGTACACAACCAAACAGGGCACCTCTTTTTTTTCAATGAGGCGAATCATTTCATCCTCCCAGTGCCCCTTTCCTTCTGCAGCGTCAACCACAAGCACGGCAATGTCAGTCTTATCCAGCACCTGACGGGCTTTCTTTACTCTTTTTTCTCCCAGCTCTCCCTCATCATCAAGTCCCGGCGTGTCGATCATCACAACCGGTCCGAGAGGCAGAAGCTCCATGGATTTATAGACAGGGTCCGTCGTTGTCCCTTTTACATCGGAGACAATCGCCAGCTCCTGCCCTGTTACCGCATTCACAAGACTGGACTTCCCCGCATTCCTTCTGCCAAAAAAAGCAATATGCACCCGCTCTCCCGAAGGGGTCTGATTCATTCCCATATCCTGTTCCTCCCAGACAGCACACTAAAAACGGAAATCCCGGGTTCCATTTTCGATTGCAGCCAGATTCTTCCGCACTATTTCTCTTACTTTTTCCTTCGGAACATTATTAATTTCCGCCTCAATCAGCTTCTGTCCGATCGCCTTTGTCTCGGGAGCAGCATAATCTTCCAGATACTCTTTCAGCGTCATCAGTGCATTGGGATGGCAGCAGTTCTGAATCTGACCGCTCTTACACAGACTCATAAAGCGATCGCCGGTCCGGCCCTCCCGGTAACATGCTGTACAGAAGCTGGGAATATAGCCCAGTTCCATGAGCCAGCGTACTACCTGGTCAAGAGTCCGGTTGTCACTGACATCAAACTGTGCCGAGTTTTCGTCCTCCGGCTCTTCTTCCACATAACCTCCCACACTTGTGCGGGAACCTCCGCTTATCTGGGAAATTCCCAGTTTCAGAACTCTCTCCCGGCAGGCTTTTGTCTCTCTCGTAGAAATAATCATGCCTGTATACGGCACAGCCACACGGATGCACGCTACCAGCTTTTCAAAAATATCATCACTGATACCATTGTCAAACTCATCCGGGTCAATATCATCAGCACGCTTAATTCTGGGCACACTGATGGTATGAGGGCCTACTCCAAATACCGCTTCAAGGTGCTCCGCATGCATAAGAAGGCCTGCAAATTCATACCGGTAAAGCTCCAGACCGAACAGAACACCGATACCCACATCGTCAATTCCGCCTTCCATTGCGCGATCCATAGCTTCTGTGTGGTAACAGTAATTATGTTTGGGGCCGGTAGGATGAAGCCTCTCATAGCTCTCTTTATGGTATGTCTCCTGGAAGAGTATATATGTACCGATTCCGGCTTCTTTAAGTTTCCGGTAATTTTCCACCGTAGTAGCGGCAATATTTACATTCACACGCCGGATTGCACCATTTTTATGCTTAATGCTGTAGATAGTTTTAATACTCTCCAGAATATATTCGATAGGATTATTAACCGGATCCTCCCCCGTCTCCAGAGCCAGACGCTTATGTCCCATATCCTGAAGAGCAATAACCTCCCTGCGAATCTCATCCTGTGTCAGCTTCTTCCTCGCTATATGTTTATTTTTCAGATGATACGGACAGTAAAGACATCCGTTTACACAGTAATTTGAAAGATAGAGCGGCGCAAACATAACAATACGGTTTCCGTAAAAATCCTGTTTAATCTGACGTGCCAGCTCATAAACCTCTTCTACTTTCTCCGGTATCTCACAGTCCAGCAGCACCGCCGCCTCCCGATGACTCAGACCTTTTCTGAGCCTGGCTTTGGCAATAATCTGATCAATCAGTTCCACATTATTCTTGTTAGCCTGCGCGTAGGCAAGCGTTTCCATAATCTCCTCGTGATTAATAAATTCCTCCGCCTTTCGCGAAGCCGGATTATATGCGTATCCCATATTTTTCTCCCTTTCCCCGTTTTATTTTTACTGTCTGAAATCTCCCCGGTCTGTAACAACCCGGTATCCGATCTCTTTCATTCTCATCTTAAGATTTTCCACACTCTCCGCAGCCTCATCTCCCGTGCAGAGCTTATTATCATACAGCAGATATTTCCCTCTGACCGCAGATGGCGAAAGATTAGGCATAACAACGTTCGCTCCTGCCAGGATTCCAAGCTCCCGCCCTCTCGGATGAATCGTTCCCAGAGCTGTCGTCGCCGGCAGAAGCACGTTGGGTCTCAGAAGGCGCAAAAGCCCCAGCATATACAATGTCAGCTCCAGTGTACCGGCAGTCTCCCGGGCAAACGGTGTATCATGCTGCGGAATAAAAGGCCCAATCCCAACCATCTCCGGTCTGAACTCTGAAATAAAGCACATATCCTGCGCCAGGGATAGGGCTGTCTGTCCCGGTGATCCAACCATAAATCCACATCCGGTCTGATATCCGATATTTTTAAGCTCTCTGAGACAATTCATTCTGTGTTCATAGGACATCCCGGCCGGATGAAGCATGGCGTAATGCTTTCTGTCCGCAGTCTCATGGCGAAGCAGATACCGATCAGCCCCCGCCGAAAAAAAGCGCCGGTAACTTTCCTTCTCCCGCTCTCCCAGAGACAGCGTAATCGCACAGTCCGGAAATTTCTCCCGTATGGCTGCAACTGTTTTCTCCGTCCATTCATCTGTCATCGCACCATCCTCGCCTCCCTGGAGCACAAAGGTTCTGAATCCCAGACGGTATCCTTCCTGACAGCAGTCAAGGATTGTCTCCCGGTCAAGCCGGTAACGGCTGATATTCCCATTGCTTCTGCGAATTCCGCAGTAAAAGCAGTCATTCCGGCAATAGTTGCTGCACTCGATAAGTCCCCGTATATAGACATCCTTTCCGTATATCCGCTCTCTGACAGCCCGCGCCCGCTCAAACAGATACTCCGCCGTTTCCGGATTTCTCCCTTCAATCAGCACGACCCATTCCTGCTGAGAGAGCGTCCGCCCTGCTTCCAGCCTGTCGATCAGATCACGGATGCCTCCCTTTGCCCCACTCAACCTTCATCTCCTGAAGGCGTCCCAGGAACCTTTGAGTAAAGCGCCTTTGATGTGATTTTGTGCAGCATCCCCAGTCTGCCGGACAGTGCACTGATCACATCTGCGGGAGCATCAATTACCACACTGATAATATTAATGCCGCGCTTTTGGTATGGAATTCCCATCCGCCCTACAATATACGAACTGTACTGATGAAGGATCTTATTGAGCTCTTCAATATCCCCCTCTTTCTCTGCGATAATCCCGATCACAGCAACTCTTGACTCCAATTTTACCTCCTCCTTTCTCCTTCTGAGCTTCTGCGTCTGTGCACAGCCCTCCTTCTGTCACGGAGAATGTTCTGCCCTGATGAAAAAGCTGTGTCTTCAAAATAAAAAAGCACCCTGAAAGGGTGCAAAAATACAACAAAACCTGCTCCCCTTTCCCCTCAGAAAAAATCTTCAGCGTCAGCGCAACATTTTCCGCAATACCGACACGGCTGCCAGCCATGCCCTGTTTCTGTTTTAACCTTAATTCCTCACTGAAAGGAAATTACCTCGCAGTCCGGAATTATTTACCATAATACCATATATAACCGCTCTGTGCAAGATCCCCGGCTCTAACCACCTGCGGATATATTAAATAACGCAAAAAAGCGAACCTCACTTCACACCGGAAATTCAGCCCGCTTTTTATCTCTGACCTTTTTGCAAATCCTTTTTCAGTTCCTATAAAACAGAGCCATAACGCCCCAGGAAACTCTGTGTTCTCTCGTTATCTGAAGCAAACACCTGATCCGGAGTTCCTTCCTCGACAATAATCCCGTCTGCCATAAACACAACCCGATGAGAAATATCCCTGGCAAACGCCATCTCATGAGTAACAATAACCATGGCAATATCCAGATCCGCCAGTGAGCGGATTACCTTCAGCACTTCTCCCGTCAGCTCCGGATCCAGCGCCGAGGTAGGCTCATCAAAGAAGAGAATTTTCGGATTCAGCGCAAGTGCCCTCGCAATCGCCACACGCTGACACTGCCCGCCTGACAGCTGATAGGGATAGGCATCTTCCTTGTCCTCAAGTCCCATTTTCCTGAGAAGCTCTCTGGCTTCGGCATACGCCTCATCCCGTCCGCGCTTCTGAACATGGATCGGGGCATCTGTAATATTCTTTATCACAGAATAGTGGGGAAACAGATTGAAATTTTGAAATACAAGACCATACTGACTCCTGATTTCCTTCAGTTCTCTCTTTCCCGCATAGATTACCTTCCCGTCATTTCCTGTCCAGGCTGCCTTTTTTCCCAGATAAACAATCTCTCCGCTGTCCATCGTCTCAAGCATTGTCGCGCAGCGCAGAAGTGTCGACTTTCCGGAACCGGACGGCCCTATAATCGAAACAATCTCTCCCTCTGCCACATCCAGGGAAATGTCCCTAAGAACCTTTAAATCGTCAAACGATTTTTCCACATGATTTAATTCCAAAAGCTTCATTTTCCGAACTCCTCCTGCCTTTACCGGTAATAGTTCAATTTTTTCTCAATCCACTCCATAACGACAGCCACCAGCAGATTAAATACATAATAGAAAACACCTGCTGCAACAAACGGCATCATATTAGTCTGCGACGCCGCCAGTGCCTTCGCGATGGAAAACATCTCTGCCACACTCAGTGTAAACGCCAGAGATGTGTCCTTGACCAGCGTGATAACCTCATTTGTAATGGATGGAAGAATTCTCTTTATTACCTGCGGGAGGATAATCTTAAAGAAAGTCTGGCACCGACCGTAGCCCAGAATCTGAGCCGCCTCATACTGTCCCACCGGCATAGATTGAATGCCGCTTCGGTAAATTTCCGCAAAGTAGGCGGCATAGTTAATCACAAAGCCGATAAACGTGGCCCAGAGACGGTATCCGCTGCCAAGCTTCAGCCCAAACAGATAGTACGGGCCAAAATAGACGACCATCAGCTGCAGCATCAGCGGAGTTCCCCGCATAACTGATATATAGAATTTTACAATTGTCTGAAGCAGACGATTCTTTGACATGCGGCCAAACGCCACAATAAGTCCCAGCGGCAGAGAAAATACAAGTGTTACCACAAAAATCTGAATACTGATCCCCATACCGCCGGCAAGCTGTGTTACCATCTGCTCGATCGTCATTTTGCCCATACTGTTTCATACCTGCTTTCGATTCTTATTTCAATTTATTTTCCGATTGTTGTGACGTCCTTTCCAAACCACTTGTTGGAAATCTCTGCCAGCGTTCCGTCTGCTGCCATTTCCTCCAGAGCACCCTGAACCTGATCTCTCAGAGCCTCGTTTCCTTTTTTGAAGCCAACAGCATACTCTTCCTCAGAAATCGCATCGTCAAGAATAACGAAGTCCACGCCTCTCTGCTGAATCTGATAACCGGCAACAATTACATCCATAGCGATGGCATCAACTGCTCCCTGCTCCAGATCCATAAATGCAGTGTTGTAATCCGCTGTCGTGAGAAGCTGGCCAAATGTAGCCGTCAAATCAGGATTTTCATTCAGTGCCGCCTGAGCAGAGGAATCCGTCTGAACCTCAACAACCTTTCCTGCCAGATCGTCAACAGAAGCAATTCCGGAGTCTTTTGCAACAACAAACACCTGCGTATTTGCCATATATGGCTCTGTCCATGTATAATCATCCTCACGGCCTGTAATAGTAAATCCGTTCCAGATGCAGTCAATATTTCCGGAGTCAAGCTCCAGATCCTTGGAATCCCAGGCAATGGGCTGCGGAGTATACTCAAGTCCCAGACGTGATGCTACTTCCTGAGCCAGTTCCAAATCAAATCCTGTATATTCACCATCATCTCCCACAAATCCCATTGGCGGGAAATCCTGATCAAAACCAACAATCAGCGTACCGCCAGCTGCTTCTTCACTCTCTGCATCAGCTGCTTCCGTCTGTTCAGAAGACTCCTCAGCTTCCGTCTCCTTGGCTGCTTCTGTTTCTGCTGCTGTCTCTGCCGTTGTCTCTTCCGTCTGTCCGCCGCTGCATGCTGCCATAGAAAATGCTGCTGCAGATACCAGTACTGCCATTAACACCTTTTTCTTCATAATTAAATTCCTCCTCTTTTTCATGCGAACCGCATCATTTTTGCAGTCCGCCTCCTCATGTCGTGTTTAGCATGGTAACATATTATCATACTAAAGTAATTCTGTAAAGTTATTTATGATAATTCTGCAGAATTTCAGGACACATCTGTAAAGCATTTTCTTTTATGATAGAATACATGACAGACATAAAAAGAATATAATCTTTCCAAAACCACCGTATCTGTTTATTATATCCACAATTATATCAGTCTGAAACTTTTTCCGGAGCTGTTTCGTCTAACAGACAGAAAGGAGGTAGCACAATGGATTACAGAACTGCAAGGGAAAAAATGGAAGCTCTCATTCTGTCCTCCTATGAATCTATGTACCGCATGGCATTTCTTTATATGAAAAATGAGGCTGATGCCATGGATGTTGTGCAGGACAGTGTGGAAAAGGCACTGAAAAATGCCGACCGCATCCGTGATGATTCCTATATGAAGACATGGCTTTTCCGAATCGTTATAAATACTGCCATTGATGAACAGCGCCGTCAGCAGAAAACCGCTCCGTTTGATTCCGCTGTCATTGAAGGGCGTGAGGATCAGTACCGCGATCTGGACACGCTGAAAGCACTGGAAAAACTGGAGGAAGATGAAAAACAGATAATCCTGCTCCGCTACTGCGAAGACTGGAAACTGGATGAAATAGCCTCTTATCTCCAGAAAAATCTGAGTACAGTCAAGAGTACTCTGTACAGAAGCCTGAGAAAACTCAGAAATGAAATAGAAAAGGAGGGCTGCATATGAAACAGACCGATGAAAAAAACAGGATTTCTCAACAGACTGATGATATGAACACACAAAAAGCAAATCAGCTTAGTGCTGACAGCACAGACACCGCAGACGAACTCCTTGAAGAAGCCATGGCGTCATCCATTCGCCGGCTTTCTGACGAATACCGTTCTATTCCCGTTCCCCCTGCTATGAAAGAACGGGTACAGACTGCGATTTGTAAAACAGATGAACCTTCCGGCAGAAGTTCTGAAAAAAATAATTCGGCAAAATCTTCCCGCAGGGCCCCTGTTATCATGCTGCGAACCATTCAGACAACAGCCGCTGCGCTCCTGACCATCACAGTTCTGGCCAATTTAAGTCCGCAGACTGCTTATGCCATGGAAAAAATCCCCATCCTGGGAGCTATCACACACGTTGTAACCTTCAGAACCTATGAAAAACAGGAAGGCAAAACAGAAGCCAAAGTGGAAGTTCCCAAAATAGAAAGTGAGAATAGCTCCGGCTTTTCTCAGGCAGCTGAAAAAGTAAATCGCTCTGCAGAAGAGTATACCAACCAGATCATTGAACAATTCGAAGCAGATGTGGCTGAGGACGGAAGTGAAAATCCCCACGCTCTTTATTCCGACTATAAAGTTGTAACAGACAATGAGCGCTTCTTTACTCTCCGGATCGACACACTTGAAATTATGGCCAGCGGCGCACAGAGTGTAAAACTTTATACTATTGACAAGACAACAGATCAGATCGTGACACTTTCTGATTTATTCCCTGACAATAACGATTATATAAGCTTCCTCAGTGACGCAGTAAAAACACAGATGCGCCAGAACATGGAAGCAGACAGCGGTCTTATTTACTTCCTCGATCAGGGAATGGACAGTGATTTTACCTCTGTAAAACCGGATCAGGATTTCTATATCAATGAAAGCGGACACCTCGTTCTCGTTTTTGACGAATATGAAGTTGCTCCCGGATATATGGGAATTGTGGAAATAGAGCTTCCTGACTCCGTCTATCGTCTGAGCAGCTGATCCCGAGCATATTTTTCATTTTTCATATATCGGATCAGACTTTTTAAAGGCGCATTTCCTTCTACAGATTTATAATAAATACCAAATGACACCGGCTCTGTCCCTTTTATGGGAACACGGGCCAGAGAAAATTCCGGCGGAATTAAAAGATCCGGAAGAATCGCGCTCCCATATCCGGCACGGATAAGAACAACGGCCGTCTCTGAAGATTCACAGAAGCAGAATTCAGAGGCGGCCCTCTCTGTTATAATCTCACCCTGCAGCTTTGCTGCATCACTCTGTGCTCTGGCCGGATATAAAAGGATCATCTTTTCCTGTTTAATCTCATCTAAAGAAATGCTCTTGCGTGCGGCAAGGGGATTGTCAACTCTGCAGATCAGGGAAAGGGGGACCCGAAAAAGCTCCTCAAAAACCGCTGCAATTTTTCTGGATGGCGGCTCACGAAAACCTGCGACCGCATCAACTTCATCATCTTCCAGAAGCCGGTACAGGTGCTGAAAGGGAACGACTCTCAACCGTGGGCGCAGCTCAGGGTACTGCGCTCTCATTGCCTCAAGTGCGGGAATAAACAGAAACAGCTGGGCATTGCTGTAGCTCCCCAGCGTCAGGAACTGCACTTTTCCTCCCCCCGGCTCCTCAAACTTCTTGACTGCGCGTTTTGATATTTCCACAATATTACGTGCATCATCAAAAAAAAGCCGCCCCTCCTCTGTTATCCGAACTGATCGCGTTGTCCGGCGAAAAAGTTTTACATTCAGTTCTTTTTCCAGAGAATGGATCTGCTGCGTTACAGCAGGCTGTGTTACATGAAGATTGTCCGCTGCACGCGCAAAATTTAACGTTTCTACCACTTCCAGAAAACATTCCAATTGAAATGTGTTCATATAGTTCCTCACTTTTCCTTTATTTTCAATGCTTTCAGCCATATTAATAACATTTCCTTATTAATAATAGCATATTCTGAATTCACATTCCACATTTTTTTCGTATAATAGTTAGCAGGCAAACAGTTATGAAGAAAACCATCTTTATGTAACCTGCTCTAAAATTTTTTCATAACCTGGTACCGTAAAATAACGCAAACAGAAGGGAGCGTGCACAATGAGCAATAAAATCATGCTGCTGATCCGACAGCTGGAAGTGTCCCTCGAGCAGTTGGGAAAGATGCATCTGAATGCTCTTGATATCTCTCCGGCACAAAGCTTTGCTCTTGAATATCTTCTGACACATCAGAATGAAACAGTCTATTCAACTGATCTGCATGAGCAGTTTGGATTTTCAAAAGCAAGCATATCCGCCGCTCTTAAAGAGCTGAAAAATAAAGGATATCTGGAAATGGTTACAAATCCCAGTGACACCCGTAAAAAACGTCTTCTGCTGACTCCCCGGGCTTATGAAATAGAACAGGAAATTAACGCAATTCTTGTCAGACAGCAGGATACAATCTGCCGGGGCATTTCCCCCGCACAGCAGCAGCGGATGGAAAAAGGACTGAATACTATGCTTTGCAATATAAAGCAGGAACTTGTAAGGAGGAATGACACATGATAAAAACACTGCTCGGCCAAATCCGGGAATACAGACTTGCATCGTTTCTGGCCCCTCTGTTCACGGGACTGGAAGTTCTGATGGAGGTTTTAATCCCCTTTGTCACGGCTGCAATCATAGACAAGGGAATCGAAACAGGAAATATAAGCCAGATTTACCGGTATGGCGGTATTATGCTGATCATGGCCTTTCTGAGTCTCCTTTTCGGAACTCTGGCCGGACGTTTTGCAGCAAAAGCGTCTTCAGGCTTTGCCTGCAATCTGAGAGAGGCCATCTATGAAAACGTCCAGACCTTTTCTTTCTCAAACATTGACAAATACAGCACAGCAGGCCTGGTAACCAGAATGACAACCGACGTTACCAACCTCCAAAACGCATATCAGATGATCCTGCGCATCGCAGTGCGTGCACCTCTTATGCTTCTGTGCAGTATGATTATGTGCTTCTTTATAAGCGCACATTTAAGCTGTATATTTCTGGTCGCCATTTTGTTCCTGGGGGCAGCGCTTGTTTTTATTATGACCAGAACCACCCGTATCTTTACACAGGTATTCCGCAGATATGATGACCTGAATGCCAGCGTTCAGGAAAATGTTTCCGCCATCCGGGTTGTCAAGGCATTTGTCAGAGAAGATTATGAAAACGCAAAATTCAAAAAGGCAGCTGATACCCTTTACCGCCTTTTTGTCAAGGCGGAAAGTACACTGGTTCTCAACAGCCCGGTTATGATGCTTGTCATCTACGGCTGCATCATCGCTCTCTCCTGGATGGGTGCCCGGTTCATTGTTGCCGGCGAACTGTCAACCGGAGAACTGACCTCTCTGTTCAGCTATGTAATGAGTGTTCTTATGTCTCTCATGATGCTTTCCATGGTTTTTGTCATGATTTCCATGAGTGCCGCCAGCGGACGGAGAATTGCAGAAGTTCTGCAGGAGAAAGCAGATCTTGTGAATCCGCCCTGTCCGGAAACGGAAATTCCTGACGGCCGTATCGATTTTAATCATGTGAGCTTTTCCTATAAACACGGCAGCGGCAAGGAAACTCTGACAGATATTGATCTGCATATACACTCCGGGGAGACGATAGGCATTGTGGGCGGAACCGGTTCCGGAAAATCGAGTCTCGTAAACCTTATCAGCCGTCTTTATGATGCTGATTCCGGAAGCATTTGCGTGGGAGGAAAAAATGTTCAGAGTTATGATTTGGAATCCCTGCGAAATCAGGTATCTGTTGTTCTCCAGAAAAATGTACTGTTTTCCGGAACTATACTTGACAACCTCCGCTGGGGAAAAGAAGATGCAACGGAAGAAGAATGCATGGAAGCCTGCCGCCAGGCCTGTGCCGACGAATTCATCGAACGCCTTCCCGATAAATACAACACATGGATTGAACAGGGAGGCAGCAATGTATCCGGCGGGCAGAAGCAGCGCCTGTGTATCGCCCGTGCACTGCTTAAGAAGCCAAAAGTTCTGATACTGGATGACTCCACCAGCGCCGTAGATACTGCCACAGACGCCCGCATCCGTGCAGCTTTTTCACAGAAAATCCCAGGCACAACAAAACTTATCATTGCACAGCGCATTACCAGCGTTCAGGATGCCGATCGCATTATTGTGCTTGACAATGGCACGGTAAGCGCTTTCGATACGCATGAAAATCTGCTGAAAAACAGCCAGATCTACCGTGAAATATATGAAGCACAGACCATGGGCGGCGGAGATTTTGACCAGCCGGCCTGACAGCAGAAAGGACAGTGATCACACATGACAGAAATTCAAAAACCCAAGACCGATATCCGGCACTTCTTTAAAACTTTAAGCCGGGTAATGGGCTATATGCTTAAAACTTATAAATTTTCCTTTTTTATGGTTGTTGTATGTATTCTGGGCTCTGCCTTATCCACTCTCCGCGGAACTCTTTTTATGCAAAGCCTGATTGACGATTATATTCTCCCCCTTACAAAAGACAGCAATCCTGATTTTTCCAGCCTGGCTTATGCACTTGTTTCTCTCGCTGCAACATATGGCATCGGAATCATCTGCGCCTATGCCTATAACCGGATTATGGTTAATATCAGTCAGGGCACCATGCGGAATCTTCGCGAAGAACTGTTTTTCCATATGGAGTCCCTTCCAATCCGGTACTTTGATTCCCATGCTCACGGCGATATCATGTCTGTCTACACCAACGATGTGGATACGCTGCGCCAGCTGATGAGCCAGAGCATACCGCAGATTATCAACTCATCCGTAACTATCCTTACATCCGTGATAAGCATGATTATCCTTGACATTCCTCTGACCATCCTCACACTGGCCATGATGGGCATAATGCTGTACACCACCTCTCATCTCGCCGGAAAATCTGCTTCTTACTTCTCCGAGCAGCAGAAAAATCTGGGAATCGTCAACGGATATATAGAAGAAATGATGCAGGGGCAGAAAGTGGTCAAAGTATTCTGTCACGAAGAAAAAAGTATTGCGCAGTTTAAACAGCTGAATGACGCACTGCGTGAAAGCGCTGATAAAGCTAATACATTTTCAAATATTACCATGCCGGTCAACGCCAACCTGGGAAATATCAGCTACGTACTTTGCGCTGTTCTTGGTGCACTTCTCGCCCTTAATGGGTACTCAGGCCTTACACTGGGAACTCTTGTCTCCTTCCTTACACTGAACAAAAATGCCACTCAGCCCATCAGCCAGATCAGCCAGCAGACAAACAGTATTGTCATGGCTATGGCCGGAGCCGAGCGCGTATTCCGTCTTCTGGATGAGACGCCGGAACAGGACAACGGATATGTCGAGCTGGTAAATGCCAGCATAATGCCGGACGGAAGCATCAGGGAAAGCAATACCAGAACAGGCGTATGGGCCTGGAAGCATCCTCACAAAGCTGACGGAAGCATAACATACACCCGGCTTCAGGGAGATGTTACCTTTGACGACGTGGACTTTGGCTATGATGAAAATAAAATTGTACTGCACAATATCAAACTATATGCAACGCCTGGACAGAAAATCGCATTCGTCGGCAGCACGGGTGCGGGAAAAACAACTATTACAAATCTGATCAACCGCTTTTATGACATTGCCGACGGAAAAATTCGCTATGACGGAATAAATATTAATAAAATTAAAAAATCAGATCTGCGGCGTTCTCTTGGCATGGTTCTTCAGGATACCCATCTTTTTACGGGTACTGTTATGGAAAATATCCGCTACGGCAGACTGGATGCAACAGACGAAGAATGTATTCAGGCTGCAAAGCTGGCAAACGCAGATCAGTTTATCAGACGCCTTCCTGATGGCTATGACACCGTTCTCACAGGAGATGGCTCCAATCTGAGTCAGGGACAACGGCAGCTTCTGGCCATCGCTCGGGCAGCTGTAGCTGACCCGCCTGTGCTGATTCTGGATGAAGCCACATCTTCCATCGACACACGCACAGAGGCTCTCGTACAGGAAGGAATGGACAGACTGATGGCCGGACGTACAACATTTGTCATCGCCCACCGTCTCTCAACTGTCAAAAACTCTGACTGCATTATGGTACTGGAACAGGGACGCATCATTGAACGCGGAACACACGATCAGCTGATAGAGCAGAAAGGACGCTACTACCAGCTGTACACCGGAAACAAAATCAGTGCTTAAGCCTTATCCGCATAAAAAATAGGCTCCGCCTATTCAACTCCCCTGCCCCTCACTCATGAGGGGTTAGGGGTTTCTTTTTGTTACTTTC
>CALWSF010000022.1 GCA_944384125.1 uncultured Lachnospiraceae bacterium
TAAATACCACCGTTTTCTGCACGAAGAAATCCAAAAATATGAAGGGAAAAAGGAGCAGAAGATGGCTTAGACAGAAGCGTGGAATGAAAAATCAGGACAAGGGGTAACTGCGCCCTAAAATAGGAAACATTGGAAAGAGGAGACGTTCTTGTTTTAATTCAAGGCTTTAAAAAAGCCTGAATCTTACAGTAACGTCTCCTCTTGAAGTATCAGGGGTTAAAAATAGGATTTATCCGACAACCCCTTTTTTACGGAAATCAAAATATGGCAGCTTCATGCCTTGACAAAGCCGCTTGTGGTTATGTGGGCCACTGCATTGCCAAGTTCGTCTGTCACATCCGTTACGTAGAAGCAGGTGCTGCGGCCCTCCCTGACCATGCGGGCCTGGGCAATCAGTTTCTTCCCTCTGGCTCCTGACAGATAGGTAATCTGGGATGTGAGGGAGACACGAAGCGACTGATTCCAGTTGGCAGCTACAGCAAAAGCGAAGTCCGCAAGTGTAAAGATGGCTCCGCCCATTACCGCTCCGGCGGCATTCAGATGAAGAGGGGTAATCTCCATGCTGCAGCGGGCATATCCCTCTTTTATTTCTTCAATTACAGCTCCGTTTTCCGTGGCGAAACGGTCACCGGTAAAGCGGGCACGGACTTCCTCCAGCGTCGGGTAATCCATAATGAACATTCTCCTTTCATCGTTCGGGTATCTTTGGTTCTATCTTATCACAGAATTATTTTTGCGCATAGATTTGTAAAGAAAATCGGGAAGGCAAGATCGCCGCAGATATTTTCTGTGTGGATAAGCGGGGGGGCCTTAATTGCAGTCATTCAGACGGGAGGAGGGGTGTCCTCACCAGGTATGTCCTTCCGGAATATAATAGAGAGAATACAGTTTAAGGAGGAATAATATGGGAACCCTCAAAGGTCTTCTTCAGAGAGGAGAGGCGGAGGAAGGGTATGTGGAGAAAGCTTCAGATGCGTCTCTTGATTCAAAAACCGATAACAAAGGAAACGGAAATTTTACAAAATATTCCCGTGATGTGAACAGCTGGGGGCTTAATGGCTGTCAGGGGCAGGCCTGGTGCTGTACATTTCAGTTCTGGCTTGAGGGAAAGGAGTATGGCGCTGAGGAAGCGCTGAAACACTGGAATATGACAAGAAGCTCATATGCGGGATACAACTGCTTTGCCACCTATGCCGCGTTTAAAAAGGCGGGGAAGGTGGGAATGACTCCCGAGCCGGGAGCCGTTGTCATATTTAACTTTTCCCATGCAGGAAGGGTGCTGCGGGTTTATTCCGAAAACGGACAGAAGTGGTGGGACTGCCTGGAGGGCAATACTTCCGCAAATCTGTCTGATCGAAACGGCGGACAGGTAAAGATAAAGAAACGTCCCTGGAGAGATACAAGTGTAAAGGGATTCTGTTATGTGGATTATGCGGTGTCTGAACCTGCCGGCTGGGTAAAGGATGAGAAAGGGTACTGGTATCGTCTGGATGACGGCACCTATCCTGTCAATAAATGGATGCTGATTGATCATTACTGGTATCTGTTTGGAAAAGATGGGTATATGAAAACAGGATGGGTAAAATGGAACGGAAATTCAGTTGTGGAACCGGAAGAACCCGGACACTGGTATTTCCTGGACAATACAGAAAACGGGCCGTTAAAAGGCGCATGCTGGCATGAAGTGCCGGGAAGCTTCGGGGGCCTGGAGCCCTGGTACGTGGAGTAAAAGAAATACGTCGTCTTTCAGATAATATCTGGACGAAAAGCAGATAAGGAAATAAACTGAATCAGAAAAATAACCGGCAGGACGATGGGGATCTGAAAATCTCTGTCGTTTCTGCCGGTTATTTTAATACTAATTATATTTACAGAATAATAGCATTCAGTGCTTCTATCAGTTCAACAACATCGGAGCGGGGGACAAGGGAGCATATTTTTCCGTCAATTGCCGCAAGACAGTGTTCGCCGTCATACCGGTAAAAATCCAGCTGAACCTGGGGAAAAGCCTTATTGTTCAGATATACGGTAAGGCTGAGTTCCTCTTTCTGGTCAGGAGTCTCCTCAGTGAAGCTGTCTGCACGGATATTTTCCAGGGCGGATTTAAGTGCTGAAACCTCCAGTTCCTCTTCATTGTAGTAAAAAATCTTACTGTCGCCTTTTCCCTCTGATGTGATGCTGTACACGGCGCCATCCAGAGAGGCGCCCATGCCGGTTACATCTTCAAAGTCCGCTGTAAAAACTTCGCGGTGTCTCAGATCGTCATATCCGGATGCCATCAGAGTGCGGTAAGTATCAGCCGTTATATTGTAGACAATTTTTGAATCGCCTGCCCGGATATAGGCAGTAATGTCTTCTTCATCTGTGTTAGTCTCATCAGTCTCTTCTTTGTCTGTATTGTCGGCTGTTTCATCAGCTTCACGCTCTTCGGGATCACGGCTTATACTGAGTGAGAAGGTCTGTACGTTTTCTTCAGACTCTCCTTCCGGAGTGTACTGGATTTCAACTGTCAGTTCCGGATCATCAAGCCCGTAAGCGGACAGCTCATCATCCTGAACATCATAAGCTGCATAGTCAGTCAGAAAAAGGCCTGAAACCGTGTTCAGATAGCTTTCCACGCGGGAGGTATCCAGAGGAAGCAGTTCCTCCCCCTCCTGTTTGAAGTAAATATCTTCGCTGCAGCAGGTGAAGGTACTGTCTTTTGTGTATTCCCTGTAAACTATCTGGTAAGATTCGGAACCGCTGAAAGTAATGGAAGAGGTATTGTCAAATTCGGGAACCTCATCATTATCTATCATATCACTTAAAGGCACATCAAAAGAATCCAGCGGGTCATTATTTACGAGATATACATTGCCGTCTCCGATGGAAACATATCGCTGTGAATCCATGGGGCTGAAATCCCCCAGCGTAACCTTATAGTCGTTTTCGCCATCAGAAAAATTGATGGTGCACAGGGGACTGTCAAGCCCATACTGCCCGTAATCTGTTACATTTTCAATGATGAACGCCGCACTGAATTCCCGGAAGTGTTCAAGAAGAGAATTTATTTTGTCTTCATCAACAGGAAAGGTTTCATCGTCATCATAGAGCCATATTTCGTCCTTGTGAAAAGCGAGAGATTCTCCATCGCAGGTCCAGGAGAGAGAATTAACAGATTCTGTGTCTACATTCATGATAACTTCTCCGCTGTTTTTAATATCTTCCTGTTTTTCATCGTATTTAATGACAGCGAATGCCGAAATGCAGACGACTGCCAGAATTCCGGACATTACATAAAGCCGTTTAGCACGCTTCACTTTGTTTCCTCCTTCTCTTTAAAATAATACAGGTTCCAATGCCGAGATAGGCCAGAGGGAATATACCAATCATCAGGGCTTTCAGCAGTGAGGCTACGGAATCGCTGATGGACAGGTAATTATAATTCAGAGATTTGCTCCGGATTGCCATCGCTTCATTTTCTCCAATAAGAGAGGAGAGTGCATTCATTGCCAGATCTGAGTTGGAACCGGAGGACAGCGCATTGTACATGTCATCCAGAAAAGCTGCAGAGGAGAACCAGACAATCTGTCCTTCATTGGCACAGTCAATGGAGACTGCCACGGCAAATGGTCCGTCTATATCGCCTTCTTCTTTTTCATATGTGGACAGCGAATATCCTGAAATTTTGCTGAAGGAAGCCGGGGATGTAGTCAGAAGTTCTGTGACAGCTCTGCCCGCCTTTTCTTCGTTTACGATAAGGCCCTGTGATATGGGCATATTGGGGTAGTAATGTTCTTCAATGAGAGAGCTGGTAATTTCATGCTCGTTCATCTCAGGAAGCAGAACATGGGGCTGCAGTGTATAGCGTTCCCGGTCTCCCTCCACAACAATACCTTCACACGTTTCAATTCCGTATTCAGCCAGAATTCCGGACAGATTTTCCAGGTTTTCATCCTGTGTGGGTCCCGCAATAACAAGCAGTTTTCCACCGTTTTCAGCATACTCGGACAGCATCTGTGCTTCTTCGGAGGAAAGATCAGATGCAGGTTCATAAATGAGAACAGCGTCGGCATCTTCCGGGACAGCGTCAACAGTAAGAAGGGAGAGTGTATTTGTTTCAATATTTTCCTTCTCAATCTGTTCTGAAAAGTTTGCGGGTAATTCCTGTTCGCCATGACCTTCCAGAATGTACAGCTGAGGCAGATCCTCGGTTACTACATAATCAATGGCGGAGGTAATGGCGCCTTCCCCGTCAAAGGAGGTGTTGTACGAATAGGAGTAGATGTCCGCTTCCTGGATATAAATATCGTCATACCCGATAAAACGGCTCCGATCCCCGCATTCCACAACCAGGCTGTTGTTCTGAACTGCTTCGTCCGTATACTGCTCGGCAAAAGCCGGATAGACATCAGGGTTCTTTTTGACAACGGTAATATGGTCAGAGAGACTTTCATACTTGCTTAAAAGGGTTTCGATAATATTATCCTCTTTTCCCGACTGGACGATCCAGTATATGGTAACATCGTCTTTAAGGGAGTTGACTACTACCTTTGTATTGCTTGTAATGGAGTAGAGCTTGGCGGAGCTGATGTCATATTTTTTTTGAAGTCAGTTCCAGAAGTGCATGCCCCTGTTTTGCAAAATCAAAAAACAACCGGCGGGAAACAGGGTGTATATTGTCACTGCTGACTTTTATGCGGGCGGAGACGGCATTGTTTTCTTTTTCTTCCAGTGCGATATCTGTAATGCTGTCTATGCCGGAGAGAACAGCTCTGACTTCACCTGCACCGGCTTCGGCGGTAAAAAATATTTCGCCGGATGAAAGAAGTTTCTGTTCCAGTTTATCGGGCTCATCAAAGGCTGCCAGCGTTCCATGTGAAATGATAAGTATTTTTTCGCAGATCGCCTGAACCTCTGAAAGAATGTGGGAGCTTAAAATTACCGTGTGTTCTTCGCCAAGCTGGCGGATCAGGTCCCGGATTTCGATGATCTGGATGGGATCCAGGCCTACTGTGGGCTCATCCAGAATAATAACCTTTGGATTTCCCAGAAGTGCCTGTGCAATCCCTACACGTTGTCTGTAGCCTTTGGAAAGCGCAGAAATCCTCCGGTTTGCCACATCCTGAATCCGGACTTTTTCCATTACCTCGTTTATCTGTTTTTTTAACTCTGCTTTTCGCAGCCCCTTGGCTTCCCCCACAAAACGCAGGTATTCCTCCGGGGATTCATTTACGTAGAGAGGCGGCTGTTCAGGCAGATAACCGATTAAGCGTTTCGCCTGGCCCGCATCCTCAAAAATGTCGAAACCGTCTATTTCGACGCGGCCGGATGTGGCGGACAGACAGCCGGTCATAATATTCATGGTTGTTGTTTTTCCGGCCCCATTGGGCCCCAGAAAACCGTAGACATGACCGTCTTCAATGTCAAAAGACAGATCGTTGACCGCCAGAAAATCTCCGTAATATTTGGTAAGGTGAGAAACTCTGATCATGCAGATACCTCCTGTTGATGTGGCTGCTTTAACAGCAGCCGCTGTTCATATGCTGCCCAGTATAAGCTTTCAGCCTAAACTGACACTAAAGACAGAATTGTAAAGCAGGATGGGAGAGGGATTTTGCAGAGTTAAATTTTATTTAAGCTCTGCCCTGAAACCGATTATTCCGTCTTTTTTGTACACACTGATGCAGCCGCGATGTTTTTTTACAATTGACTGGGCGATAGACAGGCCTATTCCGAAGCTTCCGGAAAAGGTTCTGGCTTTGTCAGCACGGTAAAAGCGATCAAACAATCTGCCCAGTTCCAGATTATTTACGTCCGCATATGTGTTTTCAATCACGATTACAGGGTTGTGACGCTGGCTGGCGCTTATCCGGATATTTCCGTCCGGATCACAATATTTTACTGCATTGTCCAGAAGGATATACATAAGCTGTCGGATCAGTGTTTCATCGCCCCGGTAAATTATGCCGGGGGCAACAGAGGAAGAAATTATTTTGTTTCGCTCCGCCGCTGCCGGAAGAAATTCTGAGATGATATCCGAGAGGGCATCACTGAGGCTGAAAGAGGACAGAGCAATGTGTGAGTTCCCTTCGTCCATCCGGGACAGCGTGACCATCTGATTGATAAGAAGTCCCATCCTTTCTCCCTCACTTCGTATATCATCCAGCCATTCGCTTTTTCCCAGCTCTGATTCGACAATATCCAGATTCGAGAGAATCAGAGTAAGAGGAGTTTTAAGTTCATGATTGGCATCTGTGATAAACTGTTTCTGCTTTTCGTACGTTTCCGCTATGGGGCGCACAGCATATTTTGAGAGGAAGACTGTCAGCATCAGAATCAGTCCGGCGCTGCCGATCAGGATCAGAAATGCCGTTGTGATGAGCTGATTCATAAAAGCTTTGTGCAGGCTGCCGTTGACAAATACAATGGTTTTTCCGTCTGTATTTTCAGTTGTTTTATACCGGTAGCCGGATATCCATCCGCGCTCATTGTTTTCTTTCAGCGCCTGCTTTACACAGTTTTCCACATCTTCTTTTGCAATGGATGCCATATAGTCCGTGTTTATACCGGAAATCTGATTTTTTTTATCCAGCCATACGGTAAAGAAGCGGATACTGAACTGTGTTTCCTCCGTAATTACATCGGAGGAGGGAAAGAACTGCGAGGAGGAGTGCTCGGATGCATCAATGTCGGGGAGAGAGCCGCCATTCATTGAAATGGTATCTGTCAGAGAATCCATTGAGCGGTTCAGCTGTATTTTACTGAAGATCAGCAGCAGGAGAAATATGCCTGAAAAGACCAGAAAGACAGAAGCTGCGCTGATCATGACAAATTTTTTCCGGATACTGGTAATCATGATACACCTTCCAATACATAACCGGTATTGCGTATAAAGTGGATTTCCAGGGGGGCATGGATAAGATTGATTTTTTTCCGAAGATTGGAAATATGAACCCACACAACACTTGTATCTACATTTGTGTCCCAGCCCCACAGGTGTGTGATGAAACGATCCGTGGAAATAATCGTACCGGGAGCCTGCATCATCATTTCAAGAATCTGAAATTCTTTTCCGCTCAGAGCCTGTATTTTATCCCCAAAACTCAGCTGATAGGTGGCTCTGTTCAGAATGACAGATCCCACTGTGAGCAGATCCGGCAGGTATGTGTCTTTTCTCCTCAGCATGGCTCTCACACGGGCCAGGAGTTCAGCGGTGGAAAAAGGCTTGGGCAGATAGTCGTCAGCGCCGGCGTCCAGTCCCTCCACTCTCTGGGATATCTCTGTCCGCGCTGTCAGAAAGAGAGCCGGTGTTGTGACACCGGACTGCCGCAGGGTCTGCAGTACTTTTATTCCGTCCATTCCGGGCATCATGATATCCAGTACGAGTCCGTCATATTCCACCGACTGACCGTATAAAAGTGCATCCTCGCCGGTGGAAACCCTGTCGGCACTGAATTTATTTGTCTCAAATATGTGGATCAGCGATTTGAGCAGTTTCGGATCATCTTCGGCAATAAGAATTCTCATGTAATTACCTCCGTACTTGACTGAAAGATAAAATAGCATACCGGACTAAAGGCAGCCTAAAGGACTGCCGTCTGAATCTTGCGTGTATCCTGGTGTGGGATTACATGATAACATGTATTTATGTGGAAAATGTGAAAAGCAGCCGGTCAGAATATCGGGGAAAAAGAAATCCGGGCGAAAAAATGGCGTGAAAAAAGGAAGCATCCGGCATATGCCGAAAGCTTCCTTATATCTGGAATCGGGGAGAGACAGGCGGTGCTTTCTTTTTCGGGAAGTATCTGAAAACTTTCTGCCGTACCTTCCACTGTAATAGTTCCGTTTTCGTCTGTTCGGAAGATTTGTATGTTCCGGCTGGAGAGACGTTCCAGAACAGATGCGGCAGGATGGCCGTAGGAGTTGTTTTTTCCGCAGCTTATCACGGCAAAGGAAGGGGAAACGCGATCCAGGAACTCATCAGATGATGAAGTTGGAGAACCGTGGTGCCCCACACACAGGATATCGCTCTGTAACGCGGGCCATTTTTCCAGCATTTCAAGTTCACTTTCCGCTTCAGCGTCTCCTGTGAGAAGAACAGAAGTTTCTCCGTATACAAAGCGGAGAACTACTGAATAGTCGTTTGCGTCAGAATAGCTGTCTGACAGGGGCGCAAGCACATCAAAATATCCTTCTCCAAGGAGATACCGATCGCCGGGAACGGGAGTCACAATGCTTTTCCCCTGCTCCGAGACAGCAGTAACAAAAGACTGGTACACCTTGGACTGTGCAGTGTAGTCAGGGCCGATGACAGTATCTGCTGTGACCGTTTTCAGGGCACCTACAAGTCCGTTGATGTGATCGGCATCGTAGTGGGATGCAATCAGATAATCAAGATGTTCGATTCCCTTCTGCTTCAGCCATGCGACAACGAAAGATGATGCATCGCGATCGCCGCCGTCATAAAGAAGATACTGTCCGTCTGCTTCAATCAGGATACTGAGTCCCTGACCGACATCAAGAAAGTAAATCCGGAAATATCCGTTTTCATCAGGCGGGGCCGGTGTTTCTTTCGGAGAAGAGGAGGCGCTTTCCAGAAAACTGCCGGCAGTATCTCTGATTTCCTGAATATATGGAGATATGTTATCAAGGAAACTTCCGGCGCTGTCTGCCAGCTTTTCAGACAGTTCTGTGCGGGAGGAAATATCTGCAAGCCAGTCGGGAACGGTGTGTTCTGAAATTGCCTTAAGCCCTGCAAGGCTCAGTATCAGAAAAAAGAGAAATATGACGAGGGACAGGCCTTTTTTCTTTTTTCTCCGTTTTTTTCTTCCTCTTGATTTTCTGCTTGTATTGTATGTCATAAATTTTCCTCCGTCATAATATCAAAACCCCTGTAAATACGCCAACCGGTATCTACAGGGGTACAAAAAAAGCAGATAACGGGAGTCGAACCCGCCTTTCCAGCTTGGGAAGCTAGCGTTCTACCGATGAACCATATCTGCATGCTGTTATATTATAGCATTATATGCAAAATTGTCAACCACAAATTTTGCTCCTGCAGATAAAGTGACTAATTCTGTACATAATTTACAGATAGTTAACAGGTATCTGCTTTTTTGTGTTTGAAAAAAAAGTATATAGTGGTATAATAAGAGCACTTATCTTTGTGAGATAATGCAGGCCATGCGGAACATTATAATGCAAACGGAGGAAAGTATGGACATAATTATTATCGGCTGTGGAAAGGTCGGCACTACTCTGGCGGATCAGCTGGTGCGGGAGGATCACAATGTAGTCATGATAGACACCTCGGCAGAGAGGATGCACGCTGTCTCGGAGGATATTGATGCCATAAAGATGGTTGGAAATGGGGCCAGTATCGCCATGCAGATGGAGGCGGGGGTACAGACCGCGGATATTCTTATTGCGGTTACCGGATCGGACGAGCTGAATCTTTTATGCTGTCTGATAGCCAGAAAGGCAGGAAACTGCCATACAATAGCCCGGGTAAGAAATCCGGTTTACAGTAATGAAATCAATTTCATAAAGGAAAAACTGGGCATTTCCATGATTATAAATCCGGAACTGGCGGCCGCGACAGAGATTTCGCGAATACTTCGTTTTCCGTCAGCTATTAAAATTGATCCGTTTGCCAAGGGCAAAGTGGAACTTCTGAAATTTAAAGTAAGACCGGAATTTAAGCTGGATGGCCTTTCTGTCATGGACGTTGACAGCCAGTTCCGGTGTGATGTGCTGATCGGAGGAGTGGAGCGGGAGGATTCTGTTACCATTCCGGATGGAAAGTTTGTGATTCGCAACGGGGATATGGTTTCCATTATAGCATCGCCGCAGAATTCAGCAGAATTTTTCCGCAAAATCGGAATACAGACCAATCAGGTAAAAAGTACACTGATTGTAGGCGGAGGAACCATCGCATATTATCTGGCCAGACAGCTTTCATCCATGCGTATCAAGGTTAAGATTGTGGAGAAGGATCGGAAGCGCTGCGAGGTTTTGAATGAGCTTCTTCAGAATACACTTATTATCAACGGAGACGGAACAGACAGAAAGCTTCTGATGGAGGAGGGGCTTACGACAACGGAGTCCTTTGTAACTCTCACAAACATGGATGAGGAGAATGTTTTTCTGGCCCTTTTTGCGAAGGAAAAATCCAATGCGAAGCTTATAACAAAGGTAAACAGAATTGCATTCGATGAGCTCATCAGCAAGCTGGATCTGGGAAGCCTTATATATCCGAAATATATCACAGCTGATTATATTCTGCAGTATGTGAGAGCGATGCAGAATACCATCGGAAGCAATGTGGAGACGCTGTATCATATTCTGGACAGCCGTGCGGAGGCTCTGGAATTTGTGATTCGGGAGGAATCCGAGGTAACGGGAATTCCTCTGATGAATATTAATCTGAAGAAAAATCTTCTGATTGGATGTATCAACCGGGGCGGTAAGATACATATCCCCAGAGGACAGGATTGTATTCAGAAGGGGGATACGGTTATTGTTGTCACGAGCCAGAAGGGGCTGCACGATATCCGCGACATCTTGAGGAAATAAGGGGTAAGACGATGAATTATTCCATTATATTTTACATCCTGGGCTGGATTTTGAATTTTGAGGCGGCTTTTATGGTGCTTCCCTGTATAGTGGCTCTGATCTACGGAGAGCCGTCAGGATGGTCGTTTGTGATTACGATGATTCTGTGTCTGGCAATCGGTCTTCCCGTTTCCCTGAAAAAGCCCAGAAATCAGATTTTTTATACTGCCGAGGGTTTCGTGACCGTTTCGCTCAGCTGGATTCTTTTAAGCGTGATGGGGGCTCTTCCTTTTTTGTTCAGCGGTTATATCACAAACCCTGTTGACGCTCTGTTTGAGACTGTGTCGGGGTTTACAACTACGGGAGCCAGTATTCTGAGTGATGTGGAGGCACTGCCGAGATGCCTTCTGTTCTGGAGAAGCTTTACTCACTGGATCGGCGGAATGGGAGTGCTGGTGTTTATTCTGAGTCTGCTGCCTCTGACAGGCGGTTCCCATATGAACCTGATGAAGGCGGAGAGTCCGGGTCCCAGTGTCAGCCGCCTTGTACCCAAGGTGCAGACAACAGCGAAGCTTCTGTACCAGATTTATTTTACCATGACGGTTGTGGAGGTAGTTATTCTTTTATTTGGTGGGATGCCGCTTTTTGATTCGCTCACAGTGGCATTCGGAACGGCCGGAACAGGAGGATTTGCGATTAAAAACAGCAGCATGGGGGGATATTCTCCGTTTCTGCAGAATGTTGTTACTGTTTTCATGATCCTTTTCGGTATCAATTTTAATATTTATTTTCTGATTCTGATACGAAAGTTTGATCAGGCCTTTAAAAGTGAGGAACTGCGCTGTTATCTTCTGATTATCGCGGCCGCAACCGGAATCATCACACTGAATACGCTTTATATGTATGATAGTGTTCTGGAGACATTTCGCCATGCGGCATTCCAGGTTGCGTCCATTATCACGACTACGGGATTTGCGACGACAAACTTTGATATCTGGCCGCAGGCATCCCGGACGGTTCTGGTTCTTTTGATGTTTGTGGGAGCCTGTGCCGGAAGTACAGGAGGAGGAATCAAGGTTTCACGTTTTGTGATTCTGATAAAGACGATCCGCAAAGAAATGGTTCAGTTTCTGCATCCCCAGTCCCTGGGAAAAATAAAAATGGACGGAAAGATTGTAGAGCATGAGGTTGTGCGCTCCGTCAATGTGTTTCTGATTGCGTATGTACTCCTGTTCGCACTGTCGGTTCTTCTCATTGCTGTGGACAACCAGGATCTGATAACGAATTTTACAGCAGTTGCCGCTACGTTTAATAATGTTGGGCCGGGGCTTGAACTGGTCGGCCCGACCAGCAATTTCGGGCTGTTCAGCAATTTTTCCAAGCTGGTTCTGACATTTGACATGCTGGTGGGAAGGCTGGAGATATTCCCGGTACTGATTCTGTTCTCAAGAGATACATGGAAAAGATTTTAATGAAAGACAGGAGCAGAGATGGATTTAATTTTTTTTATAACCGGTTGTCTTGGACTGGCGGAGACAATAGATCTGTTTAACAAAAAAGATTTTCTTATTTTTCTGTCGGATTCTGTCAACCCGGACGATTATGATTTGGAGAAAGTGTACGGAGTGGAAAAATGGCTGTTTGCTCTGGACACCCTGGCGCTTTTTGGAATTTCATTCCATGTGGGCGGCTTTTACGGAGAGATTGCCCTGATGGTTCTCATTTTCCTGACGCTCATTCTCCATTATATGGTATTTAAAAGCCCGGAATTCAGGAAGGATAAAAGTTCAAAAAACGGAGGGAAAGGAAAAAAGACCAGGGGAGGACGCTCAAAATAGTCAAGGCGTTCTCTGCTGCCGGAACCGGCCTGTCACCTATTGTCCTGATCCACATACTATAAACTATAAAATCAAAATAAAAAAGGAGTTTTACAGTATATGTGTTGTTTAATTAATAGATGTGGATGCAGATGTAATTGTGGTTGTTCAGGAAGATGGAACTGCTGCGGATGCGGAGGAAACAATAACTGGAATGATGCCAGCTACCGGAGAGGTTTTAATGACGGCTATGCAGTTGGGTACCAGAATGGTTTTGATGCCGGCGTAAATTCAGTTAATACAAATACGCAGTCCCGCACCTGCGGCTGCACTACGACGACAACCTGCGGCTGCTCTAACTGACAGACTTTCCCGAAGCGGAGATGATAATCCGGCGGGCTGTCCGATATTTCGGGCAGCCCGCCAGTTCTCTTTTAAGATTCAGGAGGATTTACATAAGCTTTACCAGATGTTCAAAATATGTTAACAATTTCTACAAAATAAGGTCATAATTTATATATATACTAAAGTCACAATCACAGAGAAACAAAAAACATTGTTTCAGTGAATTCTGGATGTGACATTCAGAAAATATTAATTTTTTTTCATAATAAGCCGGATGATCAGGATCATCCGGCCCCTCCTTTTTTATCCGGTTTTATATTTCGTTTCTGATCTTCTGAGCTATCTTCTGAGTTGGCTTTCAGAGTGTTCCTGAAAAATTTCCCTGAAATACATATTTTTTTCATATTTTAAAAATGCATGCATATATTTTACTGATCCGGGAAAAACTGGTGGGAAGAAAGGAGTCAGATAGAGTATGCCGAGAGGAAGAAGAAAAACCAGCAGCGAAAAACTGAGTGAAATAAGAGAAGCGATAGAGGGGCTTGAGAAACAGCTGCAGGAACTGAAAATGAGGGAAAAGGAGCTTTTGCGTGAAAAGCGTGAGGAGGAACTGGGACAGCTGGCAGAAATTCTGGAAGCCAGAAATCTTACACCGGGAGATCTGGCCGGGATTCTGGATCAGATAAATATGGTACAGTACCGCACAGAGCTTTCTCCGTATCAGGAGGAGAGTGCCTGAGCGGGACGGGCCCCTTTCGGGGCCTTTTTTTACGGGTGGAATTATCGGTATTATTCTGAAAAAAGTCCAAGATGCAGGCATGCCCGGTAAATTCCATCTTCTTCAATGGAAGAGGTAATGTAGTCGGCAGCAGCCTTTAATTCCGGAACAGCATTTCCCATGGCAACACCAATTCCGGCTTCACGGATAATTTCCAGGTCGTTCATGCTGTCTCCAAAAGCAACCGTTTCCGAAAGATCGGTCTTCTCTCCAAACCAGGCGGCCAGACGCCGAAGTCCGTCTGCCTTTGAAAAACCGCGTTCCACGACATCTGCTCCGTGACCACTGGAAAACATGGGGAGGCGCAGAGAGGGGAATGTCTGTTCAATTTCAAGGGCCTGTTCTCTGTTCCCGACAAAAGCCAGTGTGCGAACCGGCATTTCGAGCATCTGCCAGGGATCTCTGAACCGGCGCCCGCAGTCGCCCCAGAACCGCACATCATTTGCCGCTATTATTTCAGGGTGAATGTAGTAGTCGTCATCGCCCACCGTCATGCCGATTCCGTATCCTTTTCTGTCACAGAATCTCAGAATTTCCTCAACGAGTTCTCTTTTAAATACATGTTCATAGATAAGGCGGCTGCCCACGGTAATTTTTGTTCCGTTCATATGTACGATTGCATCAGGCCTGACAATATCTCTGTAGGCAGAACTGTAGTAATTGTCCATATCACGTCCTGTTGCAAGGACGATTTTATGTTTTTTTCTCAGAAATTCGATGGCCCGAAGAGCACTGGAAGGAATCTGATTTGTACGGTGGTCAAGAAGCGTCATATCCAGATCGAAGCTTATCATAGTTGATCTCCTTAATTTCTGGTGTAAAACATTCAGTCATTCCAAAAAAGGCCTCAGAACCGTCTGCAGGAGTAACTGCAGATATAAGGATTCTGAGACCTCTCATTCATCGGGGCAACAGGATTTGAACCTGCGACCTCTCGGCCCCCAGCCGAGCGCGCTACCAAGCTACGCCATACCCCGAACTCACGTTTATTTATTATACCAGAAAAATCTAAAAAATCAACTGTTTTTTTAAAAATTATAATATATTGCTGCCGGGGCTGAATTAAAGCAAATCCGGCAATACTGATATGACAGATAAGAGGAAAGAAAAGGCGAATGAAAGACAGGATTTCTGTTATTTTCAGGCGGACAGGATACCCTTATATGCTTTCATCCGGGCAGTAAAATAATTTGATTCCCATTTTATCAGAGAAATGGTATAATGTTCACGTCAGCGAAGGCATTATGGAATAATGCAGAAAAAAGGCGGACCGGACCGTTTGGCAGGAAGGTCCGATTGCTTGATTTTGCTGCCGTGACAGAGACAGAAAGGAAAGGAAAACCAGATGGAACATTTAATTATACCGGAGTCTTATGAGCCGGCTATTGATCTCAGGGAAACACAGATTGCAATAAAGACGATTAAAGATTTTTTCCAGCGGGAGCTGGCGAGACAGCTGAACCTGACACGTGTGTCAGCGCCTCTGTTCGTCCTTCCGGAATCAGGATTAAATGATAATTTGAACGGCGTGGAGCGTCCGGTCAAGTTTGGCATAAAGGAGCAGGGAGACAGAGAGGCAGAGATTGTTCATTCTCTGGCAAAATGGAAAAGAATGGCTCTGAAGGATTATGGATTTCTTCCGGGGGAGGGACTCTATACAGATATGAGCGCCATCCGGAGAGATGAAGATACGGACAATATTCACTCGATCTATGTGGATCAGTGGGACTGGGAGAAGATTATTACAAAAGAAGAGCGTACGCGGGAAACTCTGGAAGTAATTGTCAAATCCGTATACCGCGCCCTGAAAGTTACAGAGGACTATATGGCATATGAATATGAATATATAGGACGTGTACTTCCGGATCATATTGAGTTTATTACCACCCAGGAGCTGGAGGATCGCTATCCTGACTGCACTCCCAAGGAAAGAGAATATAAAATTGCAAAGCTTCACGGAGCCGTGTTTATCGAGCAGATAGGAGATATGCTTAAATCAGGAGAAAAGCACGACGGCCGTGCGCCGGATTATGATGACTGGACGTTGAACGGCGATATTATCGTATACTATCCGGTTCTGGATATCGCTCTGGAGCTTTCTTCCATGGGAATCAGGGTGGATGAGACAGCACTGGCTCAGCAGCTTAAAAAAGCCGGATGTGAGGAGAGAGCCGAGCTTCCGTTCCAGAAAGCGCTTTTAAACGGAGAGCTGCCTTACACGGTAGGCGGCGGTATCGGACAGTCACGTATCTGTATGTTTTTCCTTCGCAAGGCTCATATCGGAGAAGTCCAGGTATCTGTTTGGCCGGACGGAATACGTGCTGAAGCAGAGGCACATCGGATTCATCTGCTGTAAAGAGGTTTAATACCGGGAAATATACAATAACAGGAAAACTGTTCTCTCTGCGGGAGGCTGAGCAGATTAAAACGGTCTGTCGGGGGATCGGTACAGGGGGAAATCACAATGGAACAGTATGATTTAATTATTATAGGCGCCGGGCCGGGCGGATATACGGCGGCTGCCCGGGCCGCCGGTTTTGGAATGAAGACAGCTCTGATCGAAAAAGGGGAACTGGGAGGAGCCTGCGTCAACACGGGATGTGTTCCGGCAAAGGCACTGCTGCAGGCGACAGCAGTGTACCGTGATATGCTTCAGGCTTCCAGATTCGGTATTATTGCGGATAATGTGCGTTTTGACTGGAAGAAGATGCAGGGCTATAAGGAGGATTCGGTTAAACGTTTCCGTTCCATGATTCGGAGACTTCTGACAAAATATGAGGTGGATCTGATTCATGGAGAGGCGACGCTCCACAGGGAAAACCGGGTGGAGGTAAAGACGGCCGATGGCATCACGGAACTGCATGGCAGGAATATTATCCTTGCAACAGGAGCCAGACAGGTTATACCGGATATTCCGGGGGTTGATTTGCCGCAGGTAATGACAAGCCGACAGATTATGCAGGTGGATGACTGGAACTTTGACTGCCTTACGGTAATCGGAGGCGGTGTCATCGGTGTGGAGATATCCACTATATTTGCGGCTCTGGGTTCCAGAGTGACTCTTCTCGAAAAGAGCAGCCGTCTTCTGGAAAATATGGATCCCGTAATTTCGGAACAGATGGAGGAAAATCTTCGTTCCAAAGGAATAGAAGTTCATTGCGGCGTTACGGTTATGGAAATAAAAAAGAGGGGAGAGGATACCGTATTCGTCAATTACCGGGAGCAGGGAGAATGGAAATCTGAGGCGGCGGATCGTGTTCTCATTGCCGTGGGAAGAAAACCTGACATGAAAGGCGTTCTGGCTGACGACTGCGAGGTTGCGCTTCAGGACGGGGTTCCCATAATTAAAGGTACATATAAGACAACGCAGGAGAATGTGTATGCGATAGGGGATACCGTAGCGAGAAAGCGCCTGGCCCACGTGGCAGCGTCCCATGCGGCGTATCTGATAGAGAACCTGGCAGGACGGGGACATCGCATGCAGCTCACGGTCGTTCCCAATGGAATGTATGTGGTGCTTCCGGTTGTTCCGACCTGCATTTATACAGATCCGGAGATTGCAGCCGTCGGATTTACAGAGGAAGATGCAAGGGTCTATAATATGAAAATCAAGACCGGCTGTGCCCATATGTCGGAAAACGGAAAAGCGATACTTGCGAGAGCGGAGACAGGGTTTGTCCGTCTTATTTTTGAGGCGTATACAGATACCCTTGTCGGTGCCCAGATCATGTGTGCACGGGCTACGGATATGATAGGAGAGATGGCCACTGCAATTGCCAACGGCCTTACGGCATATCAGCTTTCAACTGCTATGCGGGCTCACCCTACTTACAGTGAGGCAATTTCCATGGCCATAGAGGATGCACTGAAAAACGGCTGACAGGAGGAAAAAATGAAAGAGGATATCCGAAAAAGAATAGATCTCCTGAGAGAAAAAATGGCGGAGCGGGGGATGGATGCATATCTCATTCCCACAGATGATTTTCATGGTTCTGAGTATGTCGGAGATTATTTTAAGTGCCGGGAATACATGACAGGATTTACTGGCTCTGCCGGAACAGCGGTTGTTACGATGGAGGAAGCGGGCCTGTGGACGGACGGACGTTATTTTGTGCAGGCGAGGCGCGAGCTTGCCGGAAGCGGTGTGCGCCTGTTTGAGATGGGGCAGGAAGGTGTGCCTACCGTATCCCATTATCTGGCTAAAAATATGCCTTCAGGGGGAGTGCTGGGCTTTGACGGGCGTGTGGTAGACGGCAGGACAGGAGAAGAACTTGGCCATCTTCTGGAGGAAAAGAAGATTAAGCTGTCGGTTAATCAGGATCTGGTAGGGCAGATCTGGGAGAACCGCCCCTCGCTTTCATCTGAGCCGGTGTGGATACTTCCGGAAAAATATGCAGGCAGGTCATCAGCCGAGAAGGTGGCGGATATACGTCTTGCCATGAAAAAAAGGCGTGCGACCATACATATACTGACCAACCTGGAGGATATTGTCTGGCTTCTGAATATTCGCGGGGGAGATGTGTCCTGCACGCCGGTTGTGCTTTCCTATCTGATTGTGACACGCACGGATCTCATGTTTTTTGTAAACAAAAATGTTCTTTCTTTGGAGGTATCGGATTATCTCACAAAAATGGGAGTCAGAATTTTTCCGTATACAGACGTGTACGGCATTGTAAAAACCTTTAAATATGAGACCGTCCTTCTGGAAAAATCCCGTGTCAATTATCTTATTCTGAGCAGTCTTGACTCTACGGTGAATGTTCTGGATACGGTTAATCCGACTGCGCTTGCAAAGGCGGTAAAAAATCCGGCAGAGAGAGAAAATATGAGAATGGCACACATAAAAGACGGGGTTGCCATGGCCAAGTTTATTTTCTGGTTAAAAAACAGTGTGAAGTGCGAAAAGCTTGATGAGAGTACGGCGGCAGAATATCTTGACGAACTCAGAAAAAAACAGGAGGGAAGCCTGGGGCTGAGCTTTGAGACTATATCTGCATATGGTCCGAATGCGGCTATGTGTCATTATAAAGCTTCAAAGGAGACTGCCAGTTTGCTCAGACCGGAGGGCCTTTATCTGGTGGATTCGGGCGGACAGTACCTTGAAGGTACCACGGATGTGACACGTACCATTGCACTCGGTCCCGTGGGAGAGCAGGAAAAGGAGTACTGTACACTTGTTGCCGCCGGTATGCTGCGCCTGCTGAATGTGAAATTTCCGTACGGATGTCACGGGTTTAATCTGGATTACGCGGCGAGGGAGCTGTTCTGGAGCCGTGGTCTGGACTTTAATCACGGAACCGGACACGGTGTCGGGTATCTCGGATCGGTTCATGAGCGCCCATGCGGAATAAGGTGGCGTGTTGCGCCGGAAAAGCTTGAGAGTGAGAATGCAGTTCTGGAAGAGGGAATGATAATGTCTGATGAGCCGGGATTATATCTGGAAGGAAAATTCGGTGTCAGGACAGAAAATATGATGCTCTGTATAAAAGACACAAAAAATGATTTCGGTCAGTTTATGAGATTTGAAAATCTCACATGGGTTCCCATTGATCTGGATACAATAGATCCGTCTATTCTGGAGGAGAGAGACAAAAAGCTTCTGAATGAATACCACAGACAGGTATATGAAAAGATAAGCCCGTATCTGAATGATGAAGAGTCAGCGTGGCTGAAACAGGCCACACGGGCAATATAGGGCTTTGGAGAGAGACAGTCGGAGCGGGATGCAGACGCTTTGATTGTTTCTTTCCTTTTTTTTCGGACAGTCATATCCTGCACATCGCTCTTATATGATATAATAACCATCTGGAGAATGAGAGGTTACATAAAAATATGTATCGAGAGCGTTTGGAGCGGGTACGGATCTGTGAGACATCAGAGATGCAGAACGGTTACCTTCGTGTGGATGTAGTAAACAGTGAGAACAATTTTCCCATAACGGATGCACAGGTTTCTATTTTTTATCCGGGAGATGAGAAACCCAAGGAGGTTCAGAAGACGGATCGCTCCGGTCAGACGGAGGAAATTGCTGTAAGTGCGCCGCCGGCTGCGCTGAGTCTGGAGAAACAGAATACCATTCGTCCGTATGCGGAATATACAGTGCAGGTTCAGGCTCCCGGATTTGAGACAGCGACTGTAAAAGGCGCAGAGGTTCTTGCGGGCGTTACTGCTATTCAGCCCATCCGACTGATTCCCCTGAGCGAGGATCAGGGAAGAAGAGATGTTATTACAATTCCGGAGCATACACTGTATGGTTCTTATCCTCCGAAAATTGCGGAAGATGAGGTAAAGCCTGTAAATGAAAGCGGGGAGATTGTTTTAAGCAGAGTGGTTGTTCCGCAGACAATCATAGTGCATGACGGTGTCCCGACAGACGCATCGGCCAAGGATTACTATGTTCCGTACCGGGATTATATTAAAAATGTAGCATCCAGTGAGATCTATGCCACGTGGCCTCAGGCAACAATTGTGGCGAATGTTCTGGCCATTATGTCATTTACTCTCAATCGCGTCTATACAGAATGGTACCGCAATCAGGGGTATGATTTTACAATCACATCGTCCACTGCCTTTGATCACAAATGGATTTACGGACGTGATATTTTCGAACCCATCTCTGCTGTTGTGGATGATATTTTTGACAGTTATCTTTCAAGACCGGGAGTGCGCCAGCCGATTCTGACGCAGTACTGTGACGGAAAAAGGGTAAGCTGTCCGGGGTGGATGACTCAGTGGGGATCCTGTGAGCTGGGAGAGCAGGGTTACAGTCCCTTAGAAATTCTCCGTGATTTTTACGGGAGCAGTATTTATGTCAATACAGCCGAAATGATATCAGGGATTCCCATCTCTTTCCCGGGGGAACCGCTCACAAAGGGGATGAGCGGGGAGAAGGTTCTCCATATGCAGGAACAGCTGAATGCCATTGCATCAGTATATTCGGCGATTCCCGAGATTGTCCCGGACGGAATCTACGGGCCTGCCACAGCCGAGGCTGTGCGGGTTTTTCAGTCTGTATTCGGTCTGCCGCAGACGGGTGTGACAGATTTTGCAACATGGTATAAAATTTCTCATGTTTATGTGGGAATTTCAAGGATTGCAGAACTCGTATAAATATGATATAAAGAAGCAGGAAGGACGCTGTCCTGAAATACAATTTTAGAAAAAAGGGGATGCACTATGAGCATGAGCAGTTCATCAGCCGGAGCTCCGAACAGGGAGAAAAAGACGGCGGTCAGTGTGAATGCGATTACGGAAGGTGTTATCTGGAAACAGCTTCTGTTGTTTTTTTTCCCGATTTTATTCGGAACATTTTTTCAGCAGTTATATAACACGGCGGATGCGATCGTCGTAGGGCGTTTTGTCGGAAAAGAGGCTCTGGCGTCGGTAGGAGGAAGCACGGCAATTTTAATCAACCTGCTGGTTGGTTTTTTTGTCGGCCTTTCTTCCGGCGCTACTGTAATTATTTCCCAGTTTTATGGAGCGCAGAGGGAAAAAAGGGTCAGCGAGGCAGTACATACAGCCATTGCTTTTTCACTTGTCTGCGGACTTATCATGACGGTAATTGGTCTTGTGTTCTCTAAACCTGCGCTCCGGGCCATGGGAACGCCGGATGATATCATGGGAAATTCGCTGTCCTATCTGCGAATCTATTTTCTCGGAATTACGGCTAATCTTATTTACAATATGGGCGCCGGCATTCTCAGGGCAGTTGGGGACTCCAAGCGCCCGCTCTATTTTCTGATGGCGAGCTGTCTGACCAATATTGTACTGGATATCGTGCTGGTTGTCATAGTAGGGCTGGGGGTCAGAGGTGCCGCGATTGCGACTGTCGCTTCGCAGGTAGTCAGTGCGGTCCTTGTTTTTCTGACACTGACCGGCACGGACAAGTCTTTTAAATTATATTTCCGCAGGATTCATCTGAATCCGTTTATGGTTATGCGGATTGTCCGGATTGGTTTTCCGGCAGGACTTCAGTCGGTCATGTACTCGGCTTCCAATATTATTATTCAGAGCAGTGTAAACTCTCTTGGAACCGATACGGTGGCTGCCTGGACTGCATACAGTAAGATTGACAGCATGTACTGGATGATTATAAGTGCGCTGGGAATTTCCATTACGACGTTTGTGGGACAGAATTACGGAGCCGGAAAGATTGACAGGGTCAAGAGGGGCGTTTATGTATGCCTGGGAATTTCAGTGCTTATAACGGTGGGGCTCAGCACGACTCTTTATGTGGCCGGAAGCTATATTTTCCTGCTTTTTACCACAGATGCGGCTGTTCTGGAGATAGGAATGAGAATTTTGCATTTCCTTGTCCCCACATTTATCTGCTACATCTGTATTGAGATATATTCCGGTGCGCTGCGCGGAACAGGGGACTGCTGGGTACCGATGATCATGACAGCTGTCGGCGTGTGTGTACTGCGTGTTGTATGGGTTGTGGTTGCAGTTCCGCTTCGCCCTGATATTCTCACAGTTGTATTCAGTTATCCGCTGACATGGTCGCTTACTTCCGTGTTGTTTAATATTTATTTCTTCTGTTTCAGTTCACTCAAAAAGTTTAATGTGCCTCTGCCGCATATGGGAAAAAGGCGGAGAAAGCCGGGAAGAACAGGCCGGCAGGAATGAGAATGCAGAAAACGGCATGAAAAAACTGGACTTTTTTTTACAATTATGATACGCTCAAGGATATACAGGCAGCTGTAAACCGGCAGTGAGATTCAAAGCCGGGGGTAAGGACGGCTGCCGGAAAGAGAGGAAATGCTTATGGATTATCAACCGACGGATCAGCTTTATCAGGCTGAAGGGTATCAACAGGAGACGCTTGGACAGTATGTGGCAAAGACATATCTGTGGATGTTTTTCGGACTTCTTCTTACGGCTGTGATTTCGATTGCCGGATACATTACGGGAGCCATTTATTATGTTTTTGCGGTGCGCTGGGGAATACTGGTGGTAACAGGGCTGGAACTTGTAACCGTCATATGGCTGAGTGCCCGGATTAACAAAATGTCTGTCGGAGCAGCCCGGGGAATGTTTCTTTTTTATGCAGCGCTCAACGGAATTGTGTTTTCTGCCTATTTCCTGATTTTCGGCGTTGCTGAGATGGTAATTGTTTTTGCGGCTACCGCACTGTTTTTCGGTATTATGGCGGGCGTGAGCCTGATTTTCAAGCTGGATGTAAGTGGAATCAGACCTATCCTGACAGGCGGACTTTTCATGATGATTATTTTTGGTATTCTGTCATGGTTTATTAACCTGGGGGCGTTTGAGACACTCCTGTGCTATGCGGGAATTGCGCTGTTTCTGGGATTTACGGCTTATGATACCGGCAAGATCAGAGATAATTATGTACTCTATTCTTCCAGTCCGGAAATGCTTGCCAAAGCATCTGTATTTTCAGCACTTGCGCTGTACCTTGATTTTATAAATCTGTTCCTTTATATTCTCCGCCTTTTAAACAGGAGCCGCAACTGATACGGAATCTGTTTCCGGGCGTTGTGAGATGAGGACAGGTAAATTTTTTAAATACCGACTGGTATGCATGGAGTATACCGGCCGGTATTTTTTTGCGCTGTGACGGACTGTTTTCAAACGGTTTATTAATAAAAGCGTCAGAGAAATTTTAGTTTTTTTATATTGTTCTGTGGATTTTTGTCTGTTAAAATTAAGAAGATATTATGCAAAAAATAATGAATATGTCAGATAAACCAGGAGGCAGGATAAAGGATGATAGAACACAATAAAGAACTGTATAAAAAAGGCGGGTGCGGCCATGAGAAAAGACGTGCCCGGTTTGCGGGAATGACAGGACGTGCGGCTGCGGGACTTCTGACGATGTCTCTTTTCTTCCAGCCGGTTTCTGTCCTGGCAGGTCCGGCTTCTGATACATCCGGAGCAGGCAGCACCACATCCGGGCCGGGAGGCTCAGGCACCGTTTCCACAGGCAGTCCCTCCGGCGGCAGCACTGCAGCTGGAAGCAGTGTGAGCGGCGTGACATCAGGGCTTGGCACATACACTCCTACTGAGGAGGCCGGGATCGGTGCGATTGCCAGAGGAATAGACGTTTCCTACTGGCAGCAGAGCATTGACTGGAACCAGGTGGCTTCGGATAATGTCCAGTTTGTTATGCTTGCCACCCGTTTCCGCGGGAATGTGGATCCCTATTTTTCTGCAAACGCAAATGGTGCCAGCCAGATGGGGCTCCGTCTGGGAGCGTATATATACTCTTATGCCACGTCTGTGGAAATGGTGCAGCAGGAAGCTGATTTTGTGCTGAATCTGATAAAGGATTACCCGATTTCTTTTCCGGTGGTTTTTGATGCGGAGGATGCAAATTCTCTTGGAACCCTGTCTCCGTCAGAGGTCAGCGATGTTATCAATGCGTTCTGCCAGAGAATACAGGAGGCGGGATATTATCCCATGGTTTATGCCAATGAGTATTGGCTCAGCAATAAAATTGACATGTCAAAGATCAATTATGACATATGGGTGGCACGTTATGGAGAAAAATATACATATTCCAATCCGGCCATGTGGCAGGCGAGCAATACGGGCTCTGTAAAGGGAATAAGCGGAAATGTGGATATTGATTATCTGTACAGAGACTTTACACAGATTATACCCGGAAATGTCTGGAGGACAATAGGAGGAAACCGCTACTATTATCAGAATCATGTTATGCAGAAATCCACCTGGATAAATGACGGACAGAACTGGTATTACATGAACAGTGCAGGCAATCCGTCAATCGGCTGGCTTGATATGAACGGTTTCCGTTATTACCTGGATTCAGACGGAAAGATGGTAACCGGATGGAAGGAGCTGGATGGAAGCTGGAGATACTTTGATCCCACAGGAGAGATGGCAACCGGCTGGAGGGCTGTTGGCGGTATCTGGTATTATATGAATGAAAGCGGCCAGATGCAGACGGGCTGGCTCGATGCAGGCGGGAAAAAATATTATCTGGCGGGCGATGGAGCCATGCAGACAGGTTTTCAGGATCTGGGTGGAAGCAGGTATTATTTTGATGCTTCAGGCGCCATGGCGACGGGCTGGCAGGCAATAAACGGCGTGTGGTATTATATGAATGAGAGTGGCCAGATGCAGACGGGCTGGCTTGAAGCGGGAGGAAAGAAATATTATCTTGCAAGTGACGGGGTAATGCAGACCGGACTTCAGGATCTGAGCGGAAGCAAATATTATTTTGACGCTTCAGGCGCCATGACAACAGGGTGGCAGGCAATAAACGGCGCCTGGTGCTATATGAATGAAAGCGGCCAGATGCAGACAGGGTGGCAGGCAGTAAATGGTGTCTGGTATTATATGAATGAAAATGGCCAGATGCAGACGGGCTGGCAGAATATCGGAGGAAACTGGTATTATCTCGGAAGCGACGGCGCCATGCAGACAGGTTTAAGGGAGATAAATGGTGTGAACTATTATCTGGATCCGTCAAGTGGAGTTATGGCGGCGGGGACGCAGATCCTTGTGGACGGCGTGCTTTATCAGGCAGGAGCAGACGGAAGCTGCATACCTGTGACAGCTGATGCCCAGCCTCAGTCAGAAGGCGCGCAGGAGACAGAATCCGTTGGGCCTTCCGGTCCTGCCGGTGTGTAACGGCTCTGCCTGCAGTTTCATGAGTTACCATCGGATACAAAACAGATGCGGAAATATATGGTGTTTTAGCCGGAATATGAAAATGGCGCAGGAGATGAGATATTCCTGCGCCGTTTTTTCAGCCGGCGGAAAGGAGAAATATGGAATTACTGGAAGTAATGAGATGCAGAAGAAGTGTAAGGACGTATACGGGAGAAAAAATTCCGGAAGACAAGCTTAATGCTGTATTGCAGGCAGGACTTCTGTCGGCATCCAGTCGGAGCATACGGCCATGGGAGTTTATTGTGGTCCGGGAACAGAAAACTCTGAAACTGATGGCAGACTGCCGGGCGGGGGCCGCCAGGATGCTTGAGGGAGCAGATGCGGCTATTGTTGTGATTGGCGATGAGACGAAATCAGATGTGTGGATCGAGGACTGTTCCATTGCCATGGCCAATATGCATCTGATGGCAGACAGTCTCGGTCTGGGAAGCTGCTGGATTCAGGGACGCCTGCGGGCAGCAGAAAATGGAGAATCTGCGGAAGGATACCTGCGCAGGCTTCTGGGATATCCTGACAGTTTGCGCCTTGAAGCTGTTCTTTCGCTTGGCATTCCGTATTCCCATCCTGACGGATATGACCTGGAAAAACTTCCGATGGGGAAAATTCACAGGGAAAAATATTGAAAATTGTCGGGAAAGTCCGGCAAATCGCAAAAAAGCAGGAGAAAATAATAGATATAATTACATATTTCGGTGCAAATATAAGAAGAAAATATGGTGTTATGATTTTGAAAAGAGCAGACAAAAACCTTTTGAAAGAACTTGCATTTTCATAAAAGCCATTATACAATTATCATAGGCAAAAATTGAGCTCGCTGGGAGATGTTTTTTTCTCACAGACAGTGAGTCTTGTCGAAAAATTTGAATGGAGGACAGCAACATGGGTAGTACAGCTCAGGTGTCATCCCGCAGGCGGATAGAAGCATTGCTGGATGACAACAGTTTTGTTGAGATTGGTTCCCGCATAACGGCGAGAAACACGGATTTCAACATGACGGCACAGGCAACGCCCGGAGATGGTATCGTGACAGGCTACGGTACGATTGAAGGCAGTCTTGTGTATGTGTACAGCCAGGATTCCGCGGTTTTAGGCGGATCTGTCGGCGAGATGCACGCGAAGAAAATCTCAAATGTCTATAAGATGGCGATGAAAATGGGAGCACCGGTAATTGGTCTTCTGGACTGTTCCGGGCTGCGTCTTCAGGAGGCAACAGATGCGCTGGATGCGTTCGGTCAGATGTATCTGAACCAGACGCTGGCATCCGGTGTGGTTCCGCAGATAGCAGCGGTATTTGGAAGCTGCGGCGGCGGAATGGCCGTAGCTTCTGCAATTGCGGATTTCGTTTTCATGGAAAAAGACGGAAAGCTTTTCGTCAATTCTCCCAATGCTCTGGCGGGAAATGATGAGGACAAATGCGATACGGCATCATCACAGTTCCAGAGTGAGGAATCCGGAGTTGTGGATATGGTGGGAAGTGAGGAGGAGATTCTTTCCCAGATTCGTTCTCTCGTATCTGTTCTGCCGGCCAACAATGAGGATGATATGTCCTATGACGAGTGTACGGACGACCTGAACCGTATTTGTGAAAATCTGGACGGATGGGGCGGCGATACGGCCCGGATTCTTGCGGATATTTCCGATGACGGATTTTTCATGGAATTTAAAAAGGAATACGATCCGTCTATGGTTACAGCGTTTATCCGTCTCAACGGAACAACAGTGGGCTGTGTGGCCAACCGGACGGAGACACTGGACGCGGACGGCGAAAAGACAGATGTCTGTGATGCTGCTCTGAGCACCAGAGGCTGTGAGAAGGCTGCGGATTTTGTTGCATTCTGCGACGCATTCAGCATTCCGCTGCTCACACTCGTCAATGTGATGGGATATAAGCAGTCCAAATGTACGGAGAAAAAGATTGCCAGGGCGGCGGGACGCATGACATATGCATTTGCCAATGCAGACGTTCCCAAGGTAACGGTAATTATCGGAGAGGCATTCGGAAGTGCTTACGTGGCAATGAACAGCAAGTCAATCGGATCGGATATCGTATATGCGTGGCCGCAGGCCAGGATCGGCATGATGGATGCTGAAAATGCAGTAAAAATCATGTATGCGGAGGAGATCGGGAAGTCCTCAGATTCAGCTGCCCTTATCCGTGAGAAAGCAGCAGAATATGAAAAGCTTCAGGCGTCTGCAGAGGCAGCGGCAGGAAGAGGATATGTGGATGATATTATTGAGGCAAACGAGACGAGAAAGCGTGTCATTGCCGCATTTGAGATGTTATTCACAAAGAGAGAGGGACGTCCGTCTAAAAAGCATGGAACGATCTAATAATGAGGTGACACGTATATGAAACAGAATATAAAGAGAATACTGCTTGTGCTGTGTATGGCGGCCTGCTTTTTTGCACTTTCTGCCTGCAGCAGCGCTGACAGCGAGACATCGGAACCGATTCCGCAGGAGATTGAAGAGACGATGCGCTCAGGAGCAGAGAGCTATCTGGAGCAGTTTGCGGGCTTTGACGATGCCGCACTGGCGGAGGAGTTAAAAACAGCACAGAAGCAGAAAAATACAGTCATGGAATCGGCAATTTCATCCTGGATCAGCTCAAAAGACGATCTTGGCGCAATGAAAGAGATAGTTTCTGTGACCGTGGAGCGCGATGATGAAGAAAGCTACACGGCTACGGTAGTGGCAGATTTTGAAAAGAGAGGCCTTACGTTCACTCTTTCTGCTGAAGAGACACTCAGCAGTTACGGAACGGGAACGGCGCTTGTTCCCACAGAGCTGGTATTTGTTCCCTCTTATACGACGGGAGAAAAGCTGCAGAAGGCAGCTTTAAATACTCTGTTGGGTATGGGAACGGTATTTCTGGTTCTGATTTTTATCAGCATCATTATTGCCAGTCTGAAAAATGTGAATAAACTGGAAGCCAGTCTGAAAGCAAAAAAAGCAGCGAAAGAGACTGCTTCAGCGCCTGCGCCTGCAGCAGCACCGGCCCCTGCGCCTGCACCGGCACCTGCAGCAGCACCGGCCCCCGCCCCTGTGGAAGTTCCGGTTGCGGTTGAGGAAGATGTGACAGACGATCTTGAACTCGTGGCGGTTATTACAGCGGCAATTGCCGCATCTGCCGATACTCCGGTAGAAGGACTTGTTGTACGTTCTATCAAGCGCAAATCCGCGTCAAATTGGAAAAATGCATAGATGATTTCAGGAGGAAAAACG
Organism: uncultured Lachnospiraceae bacterium; assembly: GCA_944384125.1. Taxonomy (GTDB): domain Bacteria; phylum Bacillota; class Clostridia; order Lachnospirales; family Lachnospiraceae; genus Otoolea. The sequence goes on from CALWSF010000022.1 coordinate 28,363, forward strand.
AAATGAAAAATTATACAATTACAGTAAATGGTACTGCATATGAGGTAACAGTAGAAGAGGGATTCACAGGCGCCGCATCCGCTCCCAAGGCGGCTCCGGCTCCGAAGGCAGCACCGGCTCCGGCTCCCAGAGCGGCAGCACCGGCTCCCGCGCCTGCACCGGCTCCGGCTCCGGCACCGGCTGCACCTGCAGCAGGAGCTGTATCAATTACGGCCCCCATGCCCGGAAAAATCCTCGGCATTAAAGCTACGGCCGGAACGGCTGTAAGACGCGGCCAGGTTGTACTGATTCTGGAAGCAATGAAAATGGAAAATGAGATTGTGGCACCTCAGGACGGAACCATTGCAAGCATTAATGTAGCAGTGGGCGATATGGTAGAGCCAGGCGCAACACTTGCAACGTTAAACTAATAACTGGCTGAATACACGGGATATCAAATATTCCGTTTGGAGGAATAACTATGGAATATATAACAACTACATTGTCCAATCTTCTTCAGCAGACAGCGTTCCTGAACCTCACTTTCGGAAATATGGTTATGATTTTTGTGGCCTTCATTTTCCTTTATCTGGCGATTCAGAAAGGATTTGAGCCGCTGCTTCTTCTTCCGATCTCTTTCGGAATGCTGCTGGTAAATATCTATCCGGATATCATGAAGTCGATTGAGGATTCTTCAAATGGGGTTGGAGGACTCCTTCACTATTTCTATCTGCTTGATGAGTGGAGTATTCTTCCCTCACTGATTTTCATGGGCGTTGGTGCGATGACAGACTTCGGTCCGCTGATTGCGAACCCGAAGAGTTTCCTGTTGGGTGCGGCTGCTCAGTTCGGTATTTACGGCGCTTATTTTATGGCGATTTTCATGGGCTTCAATGACAAGGCTGCCGCTGCTATCTCCATTATCGGAGGAGCTGACGGCCCGACTTCCATTTTCCTGGCAGGAAAGCTGGGCCAGACAGGCCTTATGGGACCGATTGCCGTTGCGGCATATTCTTACATGGCACTGGTTCCGATTATTCAGCCCCCGATTATGAAACTTCTCACAACGGAGGAGGAGAGAAAGATTAAGATGGAGCAGCTTCGTCCTGTTTCCCGTCTGGAAAAAATTCTGTTCCCCATCGTTGTTACGGTTGTTGTCTGCCTGATTCTTCCGACAACAGCTCCGCTGGTTGGTATGCTGATGCTTGGAAACCTGTTCCGTGAGTCCGGTGTTGTAAAACAGCTGACAGAGACGGCATCCAATGCTCTTATGTACATTGTCGTAATTTTCCTCGGAACATCCGTAGGTGCGACGACGAGTGCGGAAGCATTCCTGAATCTTGACACAATCAAGATCGTAATTCTTGGCCTTGTAGCATTTGCACTGGGTACGGCTGCCGGAGTAATCTTCGGAAAGGTAATGTGCAAGGTAACCCATGGAAAGGTAAATCCGCTGATTGGTTCGGCGGGTGTATCGGCAGTTCCCATGGCTGCACGTGTATCTCAGAAAGTCGGAGCGGAAGCGGATCCGACCAACTTCCTGCTGATGCATGCAATGGGTCCGAACGTTGCAGGTGTTATCGGTACGGCTGTAGCAGCCGGAACCTTCATGGCAATTTTCGGTGTTAAATAGTCCGGTATTATAAATGGGATCTGATTGCTGCTGTCCGACTGCAGGGAAAGCCGGGCGGCGGCAATCGCTTTATTTTAATTCAGGAGGTAACTTAGAATGGCAAATATAGAAAAAAAGCCGGTTAAGATTGTGGAGACAGTTCTCCGTGATGCCCATCAGTCCTTAATCGCAACGAGAATGACGACGGAACAGATGCTGCCGATTATCGATAAGATGGATAAGGTTGGCTATCATGCCGTAGAGTGCTGGGGCGGCGCAACATTTGATTCCTGCCTGCGCTTTTTGAAAGAAGATCCGTGGGAAAGACTGAGAAAGCTCAGAAAGGGATTCAAAAATACAAAGCTTCAGATGCTGTTCCGCGGACAGAATATTCTGGGCTACAACCACTATGCTGATGATGTTGTCGAGTATTTCGTTCAGAAATCCATTGCCAACGGAATTGACATTATCCGTATTTTTGACTGCCTCAATGATATCCGTAATCTGGAGACGGCAGTGAAAGCAACAAAAAAAGAAAAGGGAGAGGTTCAGGTAGCGCTCAGCTATACGCTGGGGGATGCCTATACACTTGACTACTGGACGAATATCGCAAAGGAAATCGAGGCGATGGGTGCAGATTCTCTGTGCATCAAGGATATGGCGGGTCTTCTGACTCCTTATCACGCACAGGAGCTGGTAAGTGCGCTGAAAGATGCGGTTAAGCTGCCCATTGATATTCATACGCATTATACCTCCGGTGTCGCTTCCATGACATATCTGAAAGCAGTGGAGGCAGGGTGTGATATCATTGATACGGCTATGTCTCCCTTTGCTCTGGGAACAAGCCAGCCGGCAACAGAGGTTATGGTAGAGACTTTCAGAGGAACGAAGTACGACACAGGACTGAACAAAGATCTTCTGGCGGAGATTGCCGAGTATTTCCGTCCGCTTCGTGAGGAAGCGCTGAAGAGCGGTCTGATGAATACGAAGGTTCTGGGTGTCGATATTAATACTCTCCGCTATCAGGTTCCCGGAGGAATGCTTTCCAATCTTGTTTCACAGCTGAAGGAGGCCCATGCCGAGGATAAATATTACGAGGTTCTTCAGGAAATCCCGAGAGTGCGCAAGGATTTCGGCGAGCCTCCTCTGGTTACACCTTCTTCCCAGATTGTGGGAACCCAGGCCGTTTTGAATGTACTGATGGGACAGCGGTACAAGATGTTTACAAAAGAGTCCAAGAAACTTCTGATGGGAGAATTCGGACAGACGGTTAAACCGTTTAACCCGGAGGTTCAGAAGAAAGCAATCGGCAATGCAACACCGATTACCTGCCGCCCGGCAGATCTGATTGAGCCGCAGCTTAAGAAGCTGGAGTCTGAGATGGCACAGTGGAAGATGCAGGATGAGGATGTATTATCTTATGCACTGTTCCCACAGGTTGCGAAAGAGTTTTTTGAATATCGTCAGGCTCAGAAAACGGGAGTGGATCCCCGCAAGGCAGACAATAAAAACGGGGCATACCCGGTATAATTTTAGAAAAAATTATATATTTCTGTGTAGGACAGACAGGACTGAGGGCATTATCCATCTGCGAAGTATCAGATGGGTAATGTCCTCAGTTTTTTCTGAACGCATTATACAGGAGTTTTGTGTCAACATTGCCCGGCATCTGCATATAATAGTATAGATAATGGGGGTGTCCGCCCTGTACGGGCGGAACATCACGGATTCAGGAGGGATGTATGACACAGAAGGTGCTTCACTGGTGCCGGAGCGATACAGTAAAACGTGCTGTTTTGTTTTTCCTTATGATTCTCACAATATGGATGGGCAGAATTCATTAAGGTTTTCTTACAAATTCTGTTAATTACTGGATATTCTGTGAACTTTTTTCTGTAAGGTTGACATATAATGGTAGTTTTCATTATAATATACATATTATTTCGTGGATAAAAGGAACTTTGGATCAGGGAGAGACAAATGAAAAAGAAATATGGAATGAGAGTGATGGCACTGCTGCTTGGCTGTATTCTGGCGGTCAGTCCGTGTATGGCGGGCGGCCGTCCTCTTTTTGGTATAATCAGCCAGGCTGAGGAGCGTACTGCGTATGTAAATGCCACCAGTCTGAATGTGAGAAGCGGACCGGGGACATCTTATCAGGCGATAGCAAAACTGTCTCAGGGTACGTCTGTCACAATAATCGGCGAGCAGACGGGGACAGACGGAGTTCTGTGGTATCAGATTCGTTTTACCGGGAGCGGAGAACTGACCGGGTATGTGTCAAGTCAGTATATTAAGTTCCCGTCAGCCACAGTATCGGACAGTGATTTTGAAGCATATATGAACAGTCAGGGATTTCCGGAGAGCTACAAGCAGAGCCTCCGCGAGTTGCATGCCCAGTACCCCAACTGGACATTTACAGCTTTTCATACCAATCTGGACTGGAATACGGCTGTGCAGAATGAGAGTGTGATTGGCCGGAATCTTGTCAGCCGTGACAGCATCTCGTCCTGGAAATCCACAGCAGACGGTGCATATGACTGGGATACGGGAGTGTGGCCGGGATTTGACGGAAATTCATGGGTTCAGGCTTCGGAAGATATCATCCGTTACTATATGGATCCGCGGAATTTCCTGAATGACAGTTACATATATCAGTTTATGAAACAGTCCTACAACAGCTCCATTCATACGCGGGAAGGGCTGGAGAGCATGGTCAGCGGGACTTTTCTTGCCGGTACGGCATCTGCAGGCAGTTCATCCGGTGCATCAGGTTCCGGCGGTACATCGTCGCCTTCCGGTTCATCGGGCGGTGCTACGGGTCCCGGTGCGGAGATCAGTTCGGGAGGAGATACATCCGGCATTATTTCTCCAATTGCATCGATCAGTGATCACGAGACGGACAGAGTTGCGACAGCATATGGCCCGGGGATGAGCGGCGATGGCTTTTCTTCAGGAGGCAGCAGCCAGAATTCAGGCAGTAGCACAACAACGGCTCCCCTGTCCGGCAGTACTTCCTATGTGGATATAATAATGAATGCAGCGGAGCAGTCCGGTGTAAATCCCTATATTCTTGCATCCATGATCCTGCAGGAGCAGGGAAGCCAGGGAACGGGCAGAAGTATTTCCGGAACTGTTTCCGGATACCAGGGGTATTATAACTTCTTTAATATTGAAGCATATCAGTCCGGCTCCATGGGAGCGGTGGAGAGGGGGTTATGGTGGGCTTCACAGTCCGGCAGCTATCTCCGTCCGTGGAACAGTGTGGAGAAATCCATTACAGGCGGCGCCATGTATTATGGCGACAATTATGTAAAAAAAGGACAGGATACACTTTATCTGAAAAAATTCAATGTGCAGGGAGATAATCTTTATAAACATCAGTATATGACAAATGTCCTTGCAGCGGCAGCAGAGGGCTTGTCCCTGGCAAAGATTACAGCTCTGAAGACTGCAGCTCTTGAGTTTTCAATTCCTGTATACCTGAATATGCCGGAGACTGCATGTGCAAAACCGACACTGGATGGAAGCCCCAATAACAAGCTTTCCAGTCTGGGAGTGGATGGATTTGCTCTTACACCTACATTTAACCGGGATACAGAGTCTTACGATCTTATTGTGGATCCGTCTGTGACGAGTGTGACAGTGGCGGCATCCGCTATTGATTCAAAGGCGGCTGTAAGCGGAACCGGCACAGTAGATCTGCAGAGCGGCATTAATGATATTACAATATCTGTAAAAGCCGAGAATGGAACAGTTCGAAATTATGTTCTGCATGTGGTTCGCCAGGCGGGAGGACCTGTATATTCGTCTGGTATTACAAGCGGCGTTTCTTCCGGTTCTTCCTCAGGCCCGGGCTCAGATGTTGAAATTATCGGACCGTCTTCCTCATCGGGATCATCTTCGGGTTCTTCCGGAACGGGCAGCAGCGGAAGCGGATCAGGGCAGTCAGCTCCCGGAGTGGGAGTCAGCGGATTTGGAAATGAGAGCAGCGGGGGCCTGGTTGGGCCCGGGGCATCAGGAGTGGTGCAGGGGCCCACATCTTCCGATACGCCCGGTTCGGATGTGAATGCAGCGCAGACGGGAACACCTCCTTCTTCCGTCAGAGGAGACACTAACGGAGATGGCCGTTTGAATATAATGGATGTTCTTAATGCCCAGCGCTATATTCTGGGGCTGGGAGAACTGAATGCGGCGGGGGTATCTGCTGCAGACGTGAACGGAAACGGCAAGGTTGACATCATGGATATTCTTATGATGCAGAAGGATATTCTGGGAATTGAAAAATTGAATTAGGCGGGGAAAGGTATGAACAGAAAAATAAAAATGGCGGCGGCAGCCTTTTTTGCCGCTCTGGCGCTGTCAGCAGTATCGCCTGTCGGGGTTATCAAAGCTTTTGCGGCAAGTGCAAGAATTGCTTTTTCTGATCCAAGTGCGACAGTGGGGCAGGAGTTTAATGTCACAGTAAAGATCTCGTCCCAGGACGGGAATCTGGGTGCATCTGATGTAATGCTGTCGTATGATCCGTCAGTCATAGAGTTTGTCAGCGGGAATAATGCCAGCGGCGGCGCGGGGGCAGTTCGTCTTGTGGGAACCATGGATTCCAGTACTACAAAGGAATTTTCCTACACTTTGAAATTTAAGGCGCTCCAGGCCGGCAATACGGCAATCTCAGTGGGCAGCTATGAGGTGTATGATGTGGATGCTCAGGCGGTTGACGTGTCAAAAGTCGGTTCATCTGCAGTAAAAGTCAATGCGCCTGCAACATATTCCAGTGATGCATCGCTTTCGTCGCTGAAGGTTTCACCCGGTCAGCTGTCTCCGGCATTTTCATCAGGTGTGACATCTTATACAGTTCAGGTGGGGGCTGATGTGGACAAGCTTGCTGTCAGCGCAAACGCAAGTGACAGTAAGGCCAAGGTTGTGGTCAGCGGAAACTCCGATCTGAAAACAGGCTCAAACACAGTTGTGTGTAAAGTGACAGCCGAGGACGGGCAGACAACAAAAAGCTACACGATAACGGTAACCAAGCTGGAAGCGGGAGAGACTGCGGCTGAGTCTGATGCTTCTCCGGAGAGCATGCAGGAGGCTGTTTTGGGGGATCAGACCGTTGATGTGGACGGGGTAACCTATACTGTTGCCGCTTCTTTTGATCCGGCGCTGCTTCCAGAAGGATATACATCATCGACCTGTACCTATGGCGGATCAGAGGTCATGTGCGGTACAGGGAATGATCTGACACTTCTGTATCTTCAGAGCGGGGATGGGACAGGTTCATTTTTCATTTATGTTCCCTCATCAGGAGCACTGTCTCCTTATGTTACGATTGACGTGACAGCAAAATCTATCCTGGTTCTTCCTCCCGATGACAGTGTGGAGATACCGGAAGGATTTGCTGCAACTACCATACAGCTCAATGGAAATTATAAAGTTCAGGGATGGGTATGGCAGAGTGATGAAGAGCAGAGATACTGCATTGTATACGGAATGAATGAAAATGGCGAGAAAGGACTGTACCGGTATGATATCGGCGAAAAAACTTTCCAGCGCTATTTTGAGGATCCGGCACTGCAGAGCAAATATGATGATGCAAAAGTGGAGGAGCTGTATAATACATACAACGAACTGTGCAGAGATTACAATATCCGTCTCATCATCATCATAGCTCTGGTGGTAGTATGCCTTCTTCTGTTCTTTATTGTGCTCAATCTGCTGCTTCGCCGCCGTGAGATAAGAGAAAACAGAAGTATGTCCTCACAGAACAGAGAGGCGATGACGCCGGTTAAACGCCGGGAGATGGAGCAGAAAAAGAAGTCAGAAGCTCCCGTCAGAGTGGCTGACACATACCGTGATTCAGAACGGCATAAGGAGGCGGTTCAGACTTCTCCTGCCAGAAGAGCGGCGCAGGAGTCGAGGCCGCGGCAGCAGGAGGCCGCGCGCAGAAATATGCCGGCGCGAAGAGAAGATACGATGCGGGAACGCGGATATGAGAGACGCCAGCCTTCGGCCCGTTCGCAGAAGGACTTGAGGCGTCGGGATGCGGCACCGCATAACAGGTCAGAAGTTTCGCCAAGAACGCAGGATAGAGCATATCATACGCCCGGTTACGGAGAGGCTGTAAGAACTGAGACGGAATATCGCCGTCCATCCGAATATGGCAATACCCGGGAATATGAATACAGAACCGGGGGACGTGCAAATGCACAGACAGACAAGGCTTACAAAAAGCCGGGAAGCAGTCGATATGAATACGGTTCCGGATCCGACAGTTATACGGAACGCGAGTACCGCAGAGCCTATGATGCAGGAATGGAAGAGGCAATCAGACAGCGGGAGATGGAGCGGGCTCATCGTGCCAGAATGGCAAGAGAGCGTCTGGAGCGGGAGCGCAGAGAAGATGAGCGGCGGGCCCGGATGGAATCGGCAGCCGGTGTAAGCCGCCGGAACACGGATGCTGATGATGATTTTGAGGTTCTGGATTTAAACTGAAAAATGTGAGATAAAAATGAAAAAGGAGGAGTATTCTGGTCAGAACAGCGCGGCCGGGGAGCATTTACCGGCAGCTGCGGTTTGTCTGATTGGAGTTTCCTCCTTTTCCGATGTTTTCTATTGACGAATTGTTCACTTTGTTATACAATTGCTATAACAAAAAACGAAAGATGGTGAAGTATGATTGTAGAGATTGATTTTAACAGTGATGAGGCACTCTATATTCAGCTCAGGAACCAGATTATTATCGGGATAGCCACAGAGCGTATCAGGGAAGGGGATACCCTGCCCTCTGTACGGCAGCTGGCGGACCACATTGGAATAAACATGCATACTGTAAATAAAGCATATTCTGTATTAAAGCAGGAGGGGTTTGTCAGGCTGGATCGCCGGAGAGGAGCAGTAATAGCTCTGGATACCGATAAGCTTCAGACTCTTGAGGATATGCGGCGGGATATGAGTGTAATTCTGGCCAGGGGTGTGTGCAAAAATGTGAGCCGCAAGGAAGTACACGATCTGGTGGACTCAATTTATGATGCTTTTTCCCGCTGATGCAGGATGGAGGAAAATATATGTTGTGTGAGAAATGTGGAATTCGCGAAGCGAATATTAAATATACAGAGGTGTACGGCGGGGTAAAGACGGAGCACAATCTCTGTGCGCAGTGTGCCAAGGAGATGGATCTGGGGGCATATTCAGCTCTTCTGGAAGGAGAGTTTCCGCTGGGCAAGTTTTTGTCAAGTCTTCTGGGACTGACGGATACGGCGGCAAGTCCCACCCCCGCGCAGGAGGTAATCTGTCCCACCTGCAGGACAACCTACGAGGAATTTATAAAAAACAGCCGTTTTGGCTGTGCAGACTGCTATCATGTATTTGATCCGCTGATTCGGGGAAAGATTCGGAAACTGCAGGAGAATTCTGCGCATACAGGAAAGCAGCCGAGGATGCGCTCTCAGAGACAGGCGGAAGCAGCGGTCAGCAGCCGGGGTGAGCTGGAATTTACTCCCAAGGAGCAGCTCCGTCAGCTGGATCGCAGGCTGAAAGCGGCTCTGGAAGCTGAAGATTATGAGGAGGCAGCTCTCTGCCGTGATAAGATCAGGGCTTTGAAGGAGGAACAGAAATGACAAAATGGTTTGAGGAGGTAGAAAACGATCCTTCCAATATTGTGTCCAGCCGTGTTCGTCTTTCGCGGAACTGGGAGGCCTATAAATTCCCGTCAAAGCTTGGAGACGAAGAAGCAAAGGTTATGATAGAAAGGCTCAGAGAAGCATTTCGGGATCTGCCGGAGCGGGACGGACGTGATTTTGTGTATGAGGATCTTGTTTCCATGGAGGAACTGGATCGGGTGGCATACCGGGAAAGAAGGATTCTGAACCGGACTCTGGCTGAAAAGAAAACCCCCGGAGGGATTATCTGTTCACAAGATGAAACGGTAAGCATGGTACTGAATGCGGACGATCACATCAGGATGCAGATTCTTGCGCCGGGTTTTCACCTGAGAGAGTGTTATGAACATGCAGACATACTTGATGATTATATAAATGAAAAAATTGCGTATGCTTTCAGTGAAAAGTATGGATATTTGACATCCTATCCCACAAATGTGGGAACCGGTATGAAGGCTTCGGTAGTCGTTCACCTTCCGTCCCTCTCTACCAGCCGCCGCTTTCAGGATCTTCTGGGAGATATGGGAAGGTTTGGCACGACTGTCCGCGGTGTATACGGCAGAGGAAATGAAAATCCCGGGGATCTTTATGAAGTGGTAAACCAGAAAACGCTGGGTGTTACAGAGCAGGAGATTCTTGATCTTGTATCAAATGTGGCGGAGCAGCTCTCGGCCCAGGAAAAACAGGTACGGCAGGCATCTATGGAGAAGCATCGTCTTCTGCGGGAAGATGAAGCGTATAAATCCTATGGCGTTCTGAGGTATGCCAGGAAGCTTTCCATTAAAGAGGCAATGACGTTTCTGTCTCATGTATGGGCAGGGATTGCTGACGGACTTCTGGAACCGACAGAGTCAGTCAGCATTTACAGACTTATGATAGGAATTCAGCCGGCAAATCTGCAGAAGCTTTCCAGAAGACCTCTTGGAAGGGAGGAGCTGGAGGTGGAGAGAGGGAGATATCTCAGAGAAAATCTGCCGGAATTAAAGTAATTTCAAAACAGGAGGAACACAGGATTCATGATTGATCGTTTTACACAGAAGGCCAGAGAGGCTATTCGTCTGGCTGTGGAATCGGCGCAGGAGCTTGAACACGGCTATGTGGGGACGGAACATCTTCTTCTGGGTCTTATAAAGGAGGGCACAGGTGTTGCAGCAGCCGTATTGTCCCGTCATGAGGTTACAGAGGAGCGTGTGATAGATCTGATGAGGCGTCTCATAGCGCCGGCCGTGCCTACACAGCTCGATGGACAGATTGAATATACGCCCGGAGCCAGGGAGGTTCTACAGAGCAGCTACGAGGAGGCCGTATTTTTTAAGGCATCCCTGATTGGGACGGAACATATTCTGATTGCCATTATAAAAGATGGAAAGTCCACTGCATGCCGCCTGCTTAATACAATGAATGTGAACATCCAGAGGCTCTATATGGATTTGATGGGAGCAATGGGCGACGATGCACCATCAGGCCAGGAGGAGGCGGCCGGAAGAATCCGTCGTGAGAAAGGAAATACTCCGAATCTGGACAGTTTCAGCCGTGATCTGACGCAGATGGCCAGAGAGGGAAAGCTGGATCCGGTTATAGGCCGTGAGACGGAGATGAAGAGGGTAATCCAGATTTTAAGCAGGAGGACAAAAAACAACCCCTGTCTGATAGGCGAGCCGGGAGTAGGAAAAACCGCCGTCGTGGAAGGGCTTGCTCAGCTTATTGTTTCCGGCAATGTCCCGGAGACGATTGCTAAAAAGCGTGTGGTTTCCCTGGATTTGTCCGGTATGGTAGCCGGATCGAAATACAGGGGAGAGTTTGAGGAAAGGATTAAAAAGGTCATCTCTGAGGTCAGAGAGGACGGGGAGATTCTGCTTTTCATTGATGAAATTCATACGCTGATTGGTGCCGGAGGAGCGGAAGGGGCCATAGATGCTTCCAATATTCTCAAGCCGTCTCTTGCCCGTGGGGAAGTTCAGCTTATCGGGGCTACTACGGTTGAGGAGTACAGGAAATATATTGAGAAGGATGCGGCTCTGGAGAGAAGGTTTCAGCCGGTAATGGTGGATGAACCTACGGAAGAGGAGTCCATTGAGATATTGAAGGGATTAAAGAACCGTTATGAGGAGCACCATCATGTAATAATTACAGAAGGGGCACTGGAAGCGGCGGTGCGTCTTTCTGCCCGGTATATTAACGATCGTTTTCTCCCTGACAAGGCAATCGATCTGATTGACGAGGCATCTTCCAAGCTCCGCCTGACTGTGTATACGGAGCCGGAGGAGATAAAGAAACTGGAAGAAGACATCCGCAGACTTGACAGTCAGAAGGAAGAAGCCATTAAGACAGAGGCCTATGAGAAGGCGGGGGAGATAAAGAAGAAACAGGAGAAGAAGCGGGAACGGATTGAAAAGATCCGGGAGCGCTGGCAGAAGGAAAAGAACTCCCGGAAACTTGTGGTGGGAGAAAATGAAATTGCTGATATCGTATCAGACTGGACAAAAATACCGGTACGTAAACTTGCGGAAGAAGAATCAGAACGCCTTTTAAAGCTGGAGTCTATTCTGCATGAAAGAGTTGTAGGACAGGAGGAGGCGGTGTCCGCGGTTGCCCGTGCTATCCGGAGAGGCAGAGTTGGCCTGAAGGATCCGAAGCGCCCGATAGGTTCATTTCTGTTCCTGGGTCCGACGGGTGTGGGTAAGACCGAACTGTCCAAGGCGCTGTCTGAAGCGATGTTCGGGACGGAAAGTGCCATGATCCGCGTTGATATGTCTGAATATATGGAAAAGCACAGCGTTTCCAAAATGATCGGCTCTCCGCCCGGATATGTGGGGTATGAAGAGGGGGGACAGCTGAGCGAGAAAGTACGCCGGAGCCCCTACTCTGTCATTCTGTTTGATGAGATAGAGAAGGCTCATCCTGATGTGTTCAATATTCTGCTTCAGATTCTGGATGACGGACATATTACGGATGCACAGGGCAGAAAGATAGATTTTAAAAATACGATCCTGATTATGACATCTAACGCGGGAGCGGAGAATATCATATCTCCCAAGAGGCTGGGATTTGCGTCCCAGTCGGATGATAAAGCAGAATACAGCTTTATGAAGGAAAGAGTAATGGATGAGGTAAGAAGAATATTCAAACCCGAATTCCTGAACAGAATAGACGATACAATAGTATTTCATCCTCTTACAAAGGATAATATCAAAGAAATTGCGGGCATTATGCTCTGCAGCATTGAAAAACGCACAAAGACCCAGCTTGGCATAAGCCTGACAGTGGATGAAGGGGCCGTAGAGTATCTGGCTGAGAAGGGGTATGATCCCAAATACGGGGCGCGTCCGCTTCGCAGAACGATACAGAATCTGGTTGAAGACCGGCTTTCTGAGGAACTTCTGGAGGGACGGATTTCCGGACAGGCGAATGTTCTCATCACGCGGGGAGAAGACGGACTGCTGTTTGAAGGAGTCTCCTGTGACGGGAAAAAGGACAGTGCAAAAGGCAGCAGAAAAGACGATAAAGTGCTGGCAAAGTAAAAAAAACTATGGTAGAATGAGGGTACATTTATACAGACAAGAGGATGCCAGGAGGATAGAATGATATGCCGGTAGTAAGCGAATTAATCCGTATCGAAGAGGATGGGACGATCAGTTTTGGAAATTATTTATTAGCAGCAAAATCCAAGCTGCAGGATTTCGAGTATAGAGGAGATCTTTATAAGGTAAAAACATATAATGAGATCACGAAGCTGGAGCGCAACGGGATGTTTGTCTACGAGTCGGTTCCGGGTACTGCTGTAAATCATTTTAATGCCGGGGATTCGTCTGTGACATTCACAGTTGAGGGTGCTCAGGATGCCCAGATCACAATCCAGATGGAGAATGACAGGGAGTATGAGGTTTTTGTGGACGGAGTATCAATTGGAGGAATGACGACGAATGTGAGCGGTAAACTGATTTTGAGTGTTGAGCTCAACCAGGGCCGTTCAACGGAAATCCGGATTGAAGGTCGATGAGATCTGTGAAGAAAGTGGAAGTGTAATTATACTTCCATCAGGATATTTTACAGGACACTGGCCAGAGTAGAAGAGCTGCTGTGTTCAGCAAGGAGGCATGCGGGGCTGCGCTTTGCTTCCGGGCTGTACGGCAGCTTTTCTTTATCCGGAACCGTTTAAAGAACAGGAAAATACGAGGGAGAAGGGGAGGAATATTTAATATATGGCAAAGGCGAAATCAACACTTTTTTTCTGCAGAGAGTGTGGTTATGAATCGGCAAAATGGATGGGACAGTGCCCGGCCTGCGGTTCATGGAATACGCTGGAGGAGGCACCGTCTGCCGGTCCTTCCCGTACAGCAGGCACAGGCCGCAGCAGGGTTTCGGTGGCCAGACCGGTTTCGCTGAGTGAGATTACACTGGAGGAGGAGGAAAGAATTTCCACCGGGTTTGCCGAACTTGATCGTGTACTTGGATCAGGAATTGTCCGCGGTTCGCTTGTGCTGGTGGGCGGTGATCCGGGAATCGGGAAATCGACTCTTCTTCTTCAGGTGTGCCGCAGTCTGTCGGCAGGAGGAAAAAAGGTTCTGTATGTTTCGGGAGAGGAATCTTTAAAGCAGATAAAGATGCGTGCCGGCCGGATTGGGGATATTACGGGGACACTGGGATTTTTAAGTGAAACAAATCTGGACGGGATCGCAGAGGTTATCAGGAATAACAAGCTGGATGTGGCTGTTATCGATTCGATTCAGACGATGTATGCGGAAAATGTGGCTTCTGCTCCGGGAAGTGTGAGCCAGGTACGGGAATGCACCGGGCTTTTGATGCAGCTTGCAAAGGGACTCGGGGTAGCGGTTCTGATAGTGGGGCATGTGACAAAGGAAGGCGTTGTGGCGGGACCGCGTGTTCTGGAGCATATGGTAGATACAGTCCTTTATTTTGAGGGCGATCGTCACGCTTCCTACCGCGTGCTGCGGGGAGTGAAAAACCGTTTTGGCTCAACCAATGAGATAGGTGTTTTTGAGATGAGGGAAGAGGGGCTTGCAGAGGTAAAAAACCCTTCTGAGTTTATGCTGGAGGGGCGTCCAAAGCAGGCATCCGGAGCGGTGGTGGCATGCTCCCTTGAGGGAACACGCCCGATTCTTCTGGAGGTTCAGGCGCTCGTGACGCGGACGAACTTCGGGATGCCAAGACGTACGGCAGCCGGAACGGATTATAACAGGGTCAATCTTCTCATGGCCGTTCTGGAAAAAAGATGCCGGTATGAACTGTCCGGTTTTGATGCTTACGTAAATATAGCGGGGGGAATAAGAATGAATGAGCCTGCCCTGGATCTTGCGATTGTAATGGCTCTGATTTCCAGCTATAAGGATCGCCCTGTGGATGAGAAAACGGTAATTTTCGGCGAGGTAGGACTGTCCGGTGAGGTCAGGGCGGTTTCCATGGCGGAGCAGAGAGTAAGAGAAGCAGTAAAAATGGGATTTACCCGGTGTATTCTTCCTGCGGTTCATCTGAAAAAGATAAATCTCAGGGATGAGATTGAACTTATGGGGGTAAGCAGTGTCAAAGAGGCCGTTGCCGTTCTTTAAATTTGGGGGAGGCGGTATAGTAAGATGAAAGATATCATTTGCAGTATAGATTATTCTTATGATCTGCTTGTAGCAGTCCGTCTGGCAGCGGCCGGTCTCTGCGGTGCCGCAATCGGTTATGAGAGAGAAAACCGTCAGAAGCCGGCGGGAATTAAAACTCATATTCTGGTAGGAGTTGCGTCTGCACTGATGATGATTATATCCAAATATGGTTTTTATGACGTTCTGGGGGAGCATGTAAATCTGGATCCCTCCAGAATAGCTGCGGGTATTGTCACTGCAGTGGGATTTCTCGGAACAGGCGTTATTTTTGCTCATCATCAGATAATAAGCGGAGTTACCACATCAGCCGGAATCTGGGCTACGGTCGGTGTGGGGATGGCGGTTGGTGCAGGACAGTATTTTGCAGGTATCATTACTACCATATTTGTGCTGGTGGTAGAGCTGTTTCTGGGAAATGGCTCCCGTTTTTCATGGGGAAGTCTGAATATAAACAGAATTCATGCAGAGCTTTCGGGCGGTCCCGAAGAAATGGAGGCGTTCAGGCGTAAACTGGAATCTATGGGATTTAAAATAAAACGTTTTGAGTTTTCACAGAGGGAAAGGGGAAAAACAAAGGTAACAGTAATTGTGAGCGTGCCCAAAGGAAAAAGCAGCGCAATGCTTCTGGAGATAAAGGAGCCATGGCTGTGTGAGCTGGAGGTAAACGGCAGGCTGGTATAGAAAAGTATGACTGAGTATTCTGCAGGCGGGAAATAAAAAAAAGCCCGCCTTTTGGCGAACCCTCTGTAAATATCTCACATATATTTAAAAAAAACAGCAGGGGAAGAGGGATTCGAACCCCCATTAACGGTTTTGGAGACCGTTGCTCTGCCATTGAACTATTCCCCTGAATTGCCTGCCTGAGTATATTATCACAGAGGGAGGAAAAAGTCAATTCTTTTTTAAAAAAGATTTTTAAAAAAAGCGAAACAAAAATGGCAAAGTAAAGAAAATGAAAATTTTATGTAATCCTTTCAGAATTTACCAAATAATGGAACAGTGAAAAAGCACCATTATACTATTTTTTGTTTCAGAGAATTGTATATATCTGGCAAAAAACAAAAATTAACAATTTTATAACGTATAAATTTGCTGCGTATGGGCAGAATGAATAAAGAAGTTTTGCGCCAAACCAGTAAATGGAGTTTGACAACAGGGAAGATTCGTGATATAAAATCGGATGAATCTTTTTAAAGCTTCAATTTATAAAAGGAGTTTTGATTATGAAACAGAGAAAAATTATGTTGAAAACGGTAGAGGATGCCAAAAATTTTGTCGCCGCTTCCATGAAATGCGATTTCGATGTCGATGTATATTACAACAGTGTTGTTATTGATGCGAAATCTATTCTCGGGGTAATGAGCCTTGATTTGACAAAAATTTTAACTGTTGAATATATCGGAGAGAATAAAGAGTTTGAGGCATTTCTGGATAAAATGGCAGCCAGTGCGACAGCTGCATAGGATGCTGAGAATTATGATTAAAAAATGATTCCGGTTCGGGACACGGAAATGTTCCGGCCGGCCGGAGAGGGGAACTGCATCAGAAGAGCGGTTCCTCTTTTTGGTATTTCTGTCAGAGACGGGGGAAGTTAAGTGGAACTTAGGGGAAGGGAGATTCGGGTATCTGTCAGGAATCTGGTGGAATTTGTACTGCGATCGGGAGATATTGATAACAGGAGAACCGCAGGTGCACAGAAGGATGCCATGCTGGAAGGAAGCCGTCTTCATCGAAAACTTCAGCGGCGGATGGGACCAGGGTATCAGGCGGAGGTAACACTGCGTCATCAGGTTGAGCTCAACGGCTTTACAATTCTGGTGGAGGGACGGGCGGACGGAATTATCCGGAGCGAAGAAGGAACTGTTATTGATGAAATCAAAGGGGTTTATGCCGATGTGGATCGGTTTGAAGAGGCGGATCAGGTTCACATGGCACAGGCAATGTGTTACGGATATTTTGTCTGTATAAAGGAGTCACTGCCGGAAATTGCGGTTCAGGTAACATATTGTAATATTGAGACGGAAAATATCAGGCGTTTTCAGCAGAAAAAAACAAAAGATGAGCTGGAAGAATGGTTTTCCGGTATTATGCGAGAATATGTAAAATGGGCGGATTATCTCTGCAAAAATGCAGAGGAGAGAGATTCATCTATCCGAACCCTGTCATTTCCTTTTCCTTACCGTGAAGGACAGCGCCGTCTGGCAGCCTGTGTCTACAGGGCTCAGGAGAGGGAAAGACGGCTTTTTATTCAGGCTCCGACCGGAATAGGAAAGACTCTCTCCACTGTTTTTCCCAGTCTCAAGTCGATAGGCGAGGGGTATGGAGAAAAGCTTTTTTACCTGACAGCTAAAACGGTTACCAGGACAGTGGCAGAGGAGGCGCTGAGCATTCTCAGAAATCAGGGGCTTCATTTCCGCTCTGTGACCATAACGGCCAAGGAGAAGCTCTGCGTGCTTGAAAAGCCCGAATGCAATCCGGAGGCGTGTGCCAGGGCCAGAGGGCATTTTGACAGAGTAAATGATGCGGTGTATGAGATTATCAACCGGGAGTATGGCATTACGAGGGAAATCATTCTTTCATATGCAGAAAAGTATTCTGTGTGTCCGTTTGAGTTCTGCCTTGACATTTCAGGTTTTGCAGATGGTATCATCTGTGATTACAATTACGTTTTTGATCCGGATGTAAGGCTTAAAAGGTATTTTGCGGACGGTGCCCGGGGAAAGTATCTGTTCCTTATAGATGAAGCTCACAATCTGGTATCGAGGGCCCGGGAGATGTACAGCGCCAGGCTGATGAAAGAAGATGTACTGGAAGTGAAAAAGCTGATAAAGGAAAATTCTCCCCGTCTGGCGCGCCAGCTGGAACGGGCAAACAGGAGTCTTCTGGAGCTTAAAAGAGAATGTTCCGGTTATCAGATTCTTCCGGATGTAGTACATATTGTATCAGTGCTTCAGGGCGTATATTCGGAGCTTGAGCGGTATCTTGAAAACTGCCGTGAAGGGGCTGACAGGGAAAGAGTTCTTGAATTCTATTTCGCGGTCCGTCATTTTCTTGATATTTACGATCGGACAGATGAGAATTACCGGATTTATACCGAGCTTACAGAGAATGGAGAATTCATGCTCCGGCTTTTCTGCATTAATCCCATCCGTAACATAGGGGAATGCCTGGAACAGGGGAGCAGCACTGTGTTTTTTTCGGCAACCCTCCTTCCGCTTCCATACTACCGGAAGCTTCTGAGCAATAATGCAGAAGATTATACTGTCTATGTGAATTCTCCTTTTCTGCAGGAAAACAGGCTCATACTGGCGGCAGGAGATGTGACAAGCCGATACAAAAAGAGAAATGAGGATGAATACAGAAAGATTCTGGCGTATATCCGTATAGCCGCACATGCAAAAAAAGGGAATTATATTGTTTTTTTCCCTTCTTACCAGTATATGAATACAGTATATGATCTTTTTGAGCGTGAATATCAGGACGGGAAACTTACTGTAATTGTGCAGAAAAATGGAATGACGGAAGAAGACAGGGATAATTTTCTGCGGGAATTTGAAAAGAGCAGAGAAGAATCTCTGGCTGCATTCTGCGTGATGGGCGGTCTGTTTTCGGAAGGGATTGATCTGAAGGAGGAGAGACTTATCGGGGCTGTTCTGGTAGGCACCGGTCTTCCCATGGTATGTACGGAGCAGGAGATACTGAGGCAGTATTTTGAGGAAACGGATCAGGCCGGCTTTGCATATGCGTATCAGTATCCTGGAATGAATAAAGTTCTGCAGGCAGCCGGCCGCGTGATCCGAACGGCTTTCGACCGCGGCATTATTCTGCTTCTGGATAACCGCTTTCTTTTCAGTGATTACCGTCAGCTTTTTCCGCGGGAGTGGAACGATGTGAAGCGGGTTACAATGGGGACTCTGGAGCAGGAACTGTCCCGTTTCTGGTCCCGTTTTCCAGCAGATCAATAAACTGCCGTGCAGCCTGTGAAATTGGAAGAGATTCATTTAAAACAGCAACAAGCTGTCTGGATGGAAGCTCTTCGGCCAGTCTGAGGGAGAACAGCTCATTTTCTCCGGACGGAATGCAGAAATCCGGAACAAAGGCAATTCCCAGCCCGATTCGCGCCAGATCGATAAGGAGATCATTGCTGCTCAGCTCAATTTCGGGGACGAGATCAAGCTGATATTTCTGAAAAAGATTGTGGAGAAATTCACTGGTTGTGCTTTTCCGATCCAGCATAAGGATTGGGAGTGACTGGAGTTCACGAAGGGACAGTGTACGGTCTGTAAGAGGAAAGTATGCCTCATTGGCCACAAAGACATCGGAAAAGTTCCGTATGGGACGGATTGTCTGTGTGCCTCCCAGCCCCGAATTAGGGTAATTGGTCACAATGAAATCCACCTGTCCGTTTTCCAGCAGGCGGGCGCATTCAATAGAAGTCCGGTTTGTGACTTTAATGTGGATGTTTGGATATTTTTCATGGAAATCCCTCAGAAAAGGCACAAGAAAATAGCGGCATATCGTATCGCTTGCGCCGAGTCTCAGCTGTCCTCCGCCCAGAGAGTTGGCCTCAAGAAGCTGATTTTCTCCTTTCCGGATAAGATTCATAGCCGGTTCTACATGCTTTAAGAGGATTTCCCCCTCCGGAGTCAGCTGAACCTTTTTTGTGCTTCTTATAAAGAGGGGCTGATTCAGCTTCTTTTCCAGAACCTTGATGGACTGGCTGACAGCCGACTGGGAGATAAATAACTGCTTGGAAGCCTCGGAAAAACTGAGGGTTGACGCAACGTGATAAAAAACTTTATATAATTCATAATTTATATCCATTTAGAAGCCTCCCTTATAAATCTGTAACCAGTGTAGCACAAGTGTGGGGGGAGGCGCAAGCGGGCTTCGGGCATAAAGAAAACTTTACTTTACAGGAATTTAGTATAAGAGCCGCAGGATCTCTGCACACCGCTCAATACCAATTTTTCCGCTGTCCAGCGATATGTGGTAGTTTTCTGCATATCCCCAGTTTGTGTCCGTGTAAAATCTGTAATAGGCAGAACGTCTTTTGTCTTTTTTCCGGATACGCTGGCCGGGTGTTTCTGTTCGTTCACCGTATACACTTACAATTCGTTTTTCACGGAATTCCAGGTCAGCATGAATAAACGCAGTCAGGCAGTCAGCTGTATCTTTCAGGATATAGTCAGCGCATCTTCCCACAATGACACAGGATTCCTTTTGAGCCAGATCCAGTATGACTTTTCGCTGAATTTCCCAGATATAGTCCTCATTGGTAGGCCCAAAAGTGCGGGAAGCAAATGCAGAACCCAGAAAGCCGGCCGGAGAAATCTCATCGGCATCTTTTATATAGTTTTCTGTAAATCCGCTTTCTCTGGCAATCTCCTGGATGAGTTCGCTGTCGTAGCAGGGGATAGACAGCATCTGAGCTGTCATTTTTCCTATAGTCCGTCCTCCGCTTCCAAATTCGCGGCTGATTGTAATAATTCGATTTTTCATATCGGTCATGCTCCTTCCTTGTTAAGATTTTTGTATGTTTTGCAGATCAATACCGCAGCGGCAATAAACGTAAGAATATCTGATACCGGCATGGACAAAAGGACTCCGTCAAGTCCCATAAATACAGGAAGCAGAATGGCAAAACCCACACCAAAAACGACTTCGCGTATCATGGAAAGAGCAGTGGATTCTGCGGCCTTTCCCATTGCCTGAAGGAAAATGAAACATGCTTTATTGATGCAGGCAAGGATAATCATGCACAGATAGATTCGGAATGCTTTTATGGCAAAATCCGTGTAATATGAACTTTCATTGGCGGCGCCAAAAATGGAGATCAGCTGATTTGGGAAAAATTCCGCCAGAATGAAGCCGATAAGACCGACAAGTGTTTCCGAAACAAGCAGTTTTGTAAACAGTTCCCGGACACGGCTTCGCTTTTCTGCTCTCATGTTGAAACCAACAATGGGGATGCAGCCTGCGGCCGTTCCGACTACAACAGAAATGACAATCTGGAAGAATTTCATGACAATTCCTACTACAGCCATGGGGATCTGTGCATATTGCGGCTGGGAAAAGACGGTGTCAATGGAACCATATTTTCTGAGCATATTGTTTATGGCAGCCATTGCCGCAACAAGAGATATCTGAGAGAGAAAACTGGTTATACCCAGAAGAAGTGTTCTGCCGCAAATCTGTGTGTTTATGCGGAAGTCGTCTGCTGACGGCCGGATGACTTTCATATGGAATATATAGAGTACAGACAGAACTGCTGTGATGATCTGCCCGAACACTGTGGCAACGGCCGCCCCCATCATTCCCCATTTGAATATAAAAATAAATACAGGATCCAGAATAATATTGGCGGCCGCGCCGGCAAGCGTGAAGGCCATGGCAAATCTGGGGGCACCGTCAGCTCTTATAATGGGATTCATTGCCTGACCAAACATGTAGAAAGGGATTCCGAGGCTTATGTAGAAAAAGTATTCTCTGGAACAGGCAAAAGTCTCCTCATTGACTGTACCGCCGAACATTGCGATAATCTGTACCTGAAAAATAAGATAGACAGCAGTTAGAAAAAGGCTGGAGATTATACTCATGATAATGGCATTTCCCACGCTTTTTTTGGCGCTTTTTTCTGTTCCTTTGCCCAGGCTGATACTGACAAAAGCGCAGCATCCGTCCCCAATCATAACAGCGATTGCCAGTGCAACTACAGTAAGAGGAAACACAACAGTGTTGGCTGCGTTTCCGTACGACCCCAGATAGCTGGCATTTGCTATAAAAATCTGGTCAACAATGTTATAGAGTGCTCCCACAAGAAGAGAGATAATGCAGGGTACAGCATATTGCCGCATCAGCCTGCCTACAGGTTCTGTTCCGAGATATTGATTTGAATTGTTTTCCATTGGTTTATTTTCCTCCTGAAAAAATGTGTCTGTCGGATATGGCAGCTTTAATATGTTTCATTTTGCTGCCTTCCTTTCAGAAAAAAAACGTGCAGCTTTAACGCAACCGGAATTACGCACATAAGCTACACGTTGTAAATTAATTATATTTATTTAAATAATTTTTTTCAAAGGGATTTTTGCACAAAAAAACAGCAAAGCAGGGCGCAAAGAATACGATTATTGCCGCCTTGTTTTTCGTGTGGTAAAATTAAAAAAGAGTGACAATCTGAAAACGGAGGTAGAGAGCATAATGAAGGAACGGGATGATGCTGTGCAGCTTGGAGCATTTGAGAGGACGGATACAGACTATTATCAGATGTATCTGGAAGAACTTAAGGCGGTTACACCGTGTTCTGCAGAAGAGCAGGAGATGCTCCTGAAAGCGCTGGCAGAGGGAAAGAGAGAGGCAGAGGGACGTCTGACAGAGGGAAAGCTTTTGCAGGCAGTGCGGCTTGCAGAGAGATACAGGGATCGCGGCCTGCCTATGAGTGATCTGGTTCAGGAGGCCAATATGGCGCTTCTTCTGGCCGTTAAAGAATACGAGACGGGTGATTTTGATTCATTTATGGAACACAGAGTGTGTTCTGCCCTGGAACTTGCTCTGGAGGATCAGAACAGAGAGCTGCAGATAGAGGAAGAAATGACTGCACGCGTTAATGTACTGAATGATATTTCTGCGTCAATGGCCCGTGAACTGGGACGTGAGGCTACCGTGGAGGAGCTGTCGGAACGGATGAAAATGAGTACGGAAGAGATAAAGGATATCATGAAACTGGCGCTGGATGCGGTAAATGTGAGCGGGCAGTAGGCAGACAGCGGATGTGCCGGATAGATGATGCCTTCAGGAGGGATAAACGTGAAATTCTATTTAATACGGCATGGACAGACAGAATGGAATATAGAGGGGAAAATTCAGGGGAAAACGGATATTCCTTTGAATGAAACGGGAATCAGGCAGGCTCATCTTCTGGCAGAGGCCCTGCGCGCCATGGCATATACGCCAAAAAAACCGGTACCGGCTATTTACAGCAGTGTGCTTTGCAGGGCGGTACAGACGGCAGAGATAATAAAAACTGCATTTGAGGATGCGGGTGTTTTACCTGTGAGGACACTTTCGCAGCTTCGGGAGGTGGATTTCGGTTTCTGGGAAGGACTTACCTGGTCGCAGGTGGAGGAGCGTTATCCGGAAGCTTTTCATTTCTGGGAAGAAAACCCGGCACAGGGAACGCCCACAGGAGGAGAAAGCCGGGAGAGCTGCCGGGAACGCTGCCGGAGTGCAGTAGAGCAGATTCTGTCTGAGACAGAGACAGATGTTATTCTTGTGGCACATGGAGGTATACTTGCCTACGTGGCGGACTATCTGCTTCGAAGTCAGGCCGGAAGAAAGGAAATCATTGTAACGAATGCCAGCATTTCTGTTGTTGAATATGAGCGGAGCACAGGAGAGGGACATCTGCTGATTCTGAATGATAATTCTTTTCTGGATTCCCAGGGTGCTGGAAAAACAAATAAGTTTTGCTAATGTAAAATATTAGATATATTAATTTTACTAATTTATTAAAGTTGTGTATGATGTGATTGGGTAAAAAGAGCAGCCCCGGCTCTGCGGGAAAAGCGGAGCTGGTTTCAGGAATACCAAAAAAGATTAATTTACAGGAGAAAAACAGGAGGTAAAGGAATGAGCGTAAGACGTATTTACGTGGAGAAAAAGCCGGAGTTTGCCGTTCGTGCAGGCGAGCTTAAGGAAGAGATCCAAAGCTATCTGGGAATAGACACGATCGGGGAGGTTCGTGTGCTGATCCGCTACGACATTGAGGATGTGTCAGAGGAAGCCTATCAGAAAGCACTTATTACCATTTTTTCCGAGCCGCCGGTGGATTTTGTCTATGAGGAGACATTTCCGTCAAAAGAGGGGGATACGATTTTTACGGTAGAGTATCTTCCGGGACAGTTCGATCAGAGAGCTGATTCTGCCGAGCAGTGTGTGAAGCTTTTAAGCGAGGAGGAAAATCCGGTAATCCGCTCTGCTACTACTTACGTGATTTCCGGAACCCTCACAGAGGAACAGGTAAATGCTGTCAAATCACTCTGCATCAACCCGGTTGATTCCCGTGAGAACAATAATCCGAAGCCACAGACACTCGTTACGGTTTTTGAGCAGCCGGAGGATGTAAAGACGTTTGACGGCTTCTGCAGCTTTGGAGAGGCTGATTTAAAGGCGCTTTATGATTCTCTGAATCTTGCAATGACCTTCAAGGATTTTCAGCATATTCAGAACTACTTTATAAATGAAGAAAAGAGAGATCCCTCCGTGACAGAAATTCGCGTTCTTGACACATACTGGTCGGATCACTGCCGTCACACCACATTCCAGACGGAGCTTAAAGATGTGTCGTTTACGAAGGGAGATTACAATGAGCCTATGGAGGCCTCTTACCGCCAGTATCTGGCTGACCGGGAGGTAATTTACAAGGGGCGGGATGACAAATTTGTCTGCCTGATGGATCTGGCTCTTATGGCCATGAAAAAACTGCGCCGGGAAGGCAAGCTGGCGGATCTGGAAGAATCCGAGGAGATCAATGCCTGCAGTATCGTGGTTCCTGTGGAGATTGACGGAAAGGAAGAGGAGTGGCTCATCAATTTCAAAAATGAGACCCACAACCATCCGACGGAAATTGAGCCCTTCGGAGGTGCGGCTACCTGTCTGGGAGGTGCTATCCGCGATCCTCTTTCAGGCCGTACTTATGTATATCAGGCCATGCGTGTGACGGGAGCAGCTGATCCCACCCGCCCCATGTCAGAGACACTTCACGGAAAACTTCCTCAGAAGAGAATTGTCCGTGATGC
This sequence comes from uncultured Lachnospiraceae bacterium, assembly GCA_944384125.1. Classification (GTDB taxonomy): domain Bacteria; phylum Bacillota; class Clostridia; order Lachnospirales; family Lachnospiraceae; genus Otoolea. The sequence continues at coordinate 53,015 of CALWSF010000022.1, forward strand.
AGCGCATGGTTACAGTTCCTACGGTAATCAGATTGGACTTGCCACCGGTTTTGTAAAGGAGATTTATCATCCCAATTATGTGGCAAAGAGAATGGAGATCGGTGCTGTTATGGCAGCTGCTCCCCGCAAAAATGTAATTCGTGAGACGTCTGATCCGGGCGATGTGATCATTCTGATGGGAGGAAGAACAGGACGCGACGGAATCGGCGGTGCTACCGGTTCTTCAAAGGTGCACACAGAGGAATCCATTGAAGTCTGCGGTGCTGAAGTTCAGAAGGGAAATGCTCCCACTGAGAGAAAACTTCAGAGACTTTTCCGCCGTCCCGAGGTAAGCCGTCTCATTAAAAAGTGCAATGATTTCGGAGCAGGCGGTGTTTCAGTTGCCATCGGAGAGCTGGCTGCCGGTCTTGAGATTGATCTGGACAAAGTTCCGAAAAAATATGCCGGTCTGGACGGAACAGAGATCGCAATATCCGAGTCTCAGGAGAGAATGGCTCTCGTTGTGGATCCGAAAAATGTGGATGCCATGCTTGCCTATGCGGCGGAGGAAAACCTTGAAGCCGTTCCGGTAGCGGTTGTTACCGAATCTCCCAGACTGGTGCTCAACTGGAGAGGCAAGACGATCGTGGATCTGAGCCGTGCCTTCCTTGATACCAACGGTGCACATCAGGAGACAACTGTGACTGTGGAAGTTCCCGGACGGGAGGGAAATCTCTTTGAGCGCAGAGAAGTAGGAGATGTAAAGGAGAAATGGCTTACCATGCTGAGCTCCTTGAATGTGTGCTCTCAGAAGGGCCTTGTAGAGATGTTCGACAGCACGGTGGGAGCAGGAAGTGTGTTCCTTCCCTTCGGAGGCAGGTATCAGCTGACGGAGACACAGGCCATGCTGGCAAAACTGCCTATGAGCAGAGGCAAGTGCGACACAGTAACCATGATGAGCTATGGGTATGATCCGTATCTGTCCAGCTGGAGCCCTTATCACGGAGCCGTTTATGCGGTGCTTGATTCCGTTGCAAAGATTGTGGCAAACGGAGGCGATTTCAGAAAGATCCGCTTTACATTCCAGGAGTACTTTAAGCGCATGACAGAGGATCCGAAGCGCTGGGGAACACCGTTCTCCGCCCTGCTTGGTGCATACAGCGCACAGCTTGGATTCGGTCTTCCGTCCATCGGCGGAAAAGACAGTATGTCCGGAAGCTTTTATGATGAGGAACACGGAGAGATTGACGTTCCGCCGACACTCGTTTCCTTTGCGGTGGATGTATCTGACAGCCGTCATGTAGTGTCTCCTGAGCTTAAAAAGGCGGGAAGCAAGATTGTTGTGTTCTCTGTTGAGCGCGATGCTTATGATCTGCCTGTATATGAACAGATCATGGACGGATATGAGAAGCTTTACCGCGATATGGAAGCAGGAAAGATTATTTCTGCCTATGCGGTTGGCGCGAGCGGTATTGCGGAGGCGGTCAGCAAGATGGCTTTCGGAAACCGTCTTGGTGTCAAGATTGAACACAATGTGGATCCGCGTGATTTCTTTGCGCCGGGCTGGGGCAATATCGTCTGCGAGGTTCCTGACGGAAAGGTGGGAGAGCTGTCCATTTCCTATACGGTTATCGGAGAGGTAACGAATCGTGATGCGTTTGAATACGGCAACACGGTAATTTCCATGGATGAAGCACTTAAAGCCTGGACAGGAACGCTTGAGAAGGTATTCCCGACTCATTCCGGAGCGAAAGTAAAAGAGGCTGAGACAAAGCTTTATCATACAGATTCTGTTTATATCTGCAAACATAAGGTTGCAAAACCGACGGTATTTATCCCGGCAATGCCCGGAACCAACTGTGAGCTGGACAGTGCGAAGGCATTTGAGCATGCGGGAGCAGAGACAATTGTCCGCGTGTTCCGCAATCAGAACGCATCCGACATCCGGGAATCCATTGCACAGTACCGCGAGGATATCCGCCGTTCCCAGATTATCATGTTCCCCGGCGGCTTCTCAGCCGGAGATGAGCCGGACGGATCAGCCAAATTCTTTGCAACTGTGTTCCGGAATGAGACAATGAAAGAAGAAATCGAGCGTCTTCTGCAGGAGCGGGACGGCTTGATTCTGGGAATCTGCAACGGTTTCCAGACGCTTATCAAGCTGGGACTTCTTCCGGGCGGCTCCATTGAACCGCAGAAGGATGACTCGCCCACACTGACAACCAATAATATCGGACGCCACATCTCCAGAATGGCATATCTGAAGGTTGTTTCCGATAAATCTCCGTGGCTGCGCGAGGCAGAACTGGGTGGCGTATATGCAAATCCCATGTCCCATGGCGAGGGACGTTTTGTGGCAAATGACGCATGGCTTGAGCGTCTTATGGCAAATGGCCAGATTGCTCTGCAGTATGTTGATCCCGAGGGCAATCCGTCTATGGACGAGGAGTGGAATCCCAACGGTTCTTATATGTGCATCGAGGGAATTACCAGCCCGGACGGCCGGATCCTCGGAAAGATGGGACATAATGAGAGATGCTGGGAAGGCGTCGGCGTAAATATCTACGGCAATCAGGATATGAAACTTTTCGAGTCTGGAGTAAAATATTTCCGTTAACAGGCAACAGATTCGGTATTGATTCGGGGGCTCCGCTTATCGGCTTTCAGGGCGATGGGCGGAGCCCTGCTTTATGTAATGCAATGTGCGTTATTTGTTAAGAAAATTTAAGCAAAATGTTATACATGGACGAAAAGTTTTTGTTATAATTACCATATCAAAAACGAATACTCTGTTTTTGAAAATACAGGAGTGCTTTTTCTTTGACGTGTATGCACAATTTTGATATAATTAAAGGCGGAGAGAGGTATTCGAAATTAAAAAAGGAGGATGTGGTATGAAGCGATTTTTGAAAAAGACTCTCGTCTCCATTCTGGTTGGTACCGCGCTTCTGGCGGTAAGCGTACCGGCGTATGCAGCGGATGATATTAAGATCAGCGAAGTGGAGTTCAGGGTGTCATGGCCTAACGGAAAGCCGGAGGCAGGAGAGAGCAGAGATTTTCCGACAATTCAGCTCTCTAAGGGAAGCGGAAAATGTTCGATTGATGAGAGCTCTATAGAGTGGGCCGACGGGGATGACGATGACTGGGTAAGAGGAGAAAAACCCACTATTTATCTGACAGTGGATGCAGATGAGAATTATTATTTTTCTTCTACCAAGGTTTCCATAACAAAGAGTTCCTTTAAGGTTTCAAGAAGATCTGGAAGTGACCGAGATGAGCTGAAAGTAAAGATTACTCTGGATCCTGTTGAGGGGGATTTGGATGTGATTGAAGATTGCTGGTGGGACGGCAGGACTGCTCACTGGGAGGAAATTGATGACGCGGATAAGTATGAAGTGAAACTTTACCGCAACAGTTCCACGGTAACGACGGTTACCACTTCCGGCAGCAGCTATAATCTCTATCCGTATATGACGAGAAGCGGCGATTATACTTTTAAGGTGCGCGGCATCAGCAATTCTGACGGAGAGACGGGCGACTGGAGCGATGAGTCGGATGAGTACTATATGAATGCCAGTGATGTTTACACGGGCGCTCCGCCCACATCAGGCAGTTCCTCCGGAAGCGGCGGATGGCTGCAGGATGCGTACGGATGGACCTACTGGCAGAACGGAAAGATGGTAACCAACAGCTGGATTTACGTGGACAATGACTGGTATTATATGGCAGCCAATGGCTACATGATGACGGGCTGGATTTTCGTAGATAACAACTGGTTCTATCTGAATCCGATTTCTGACGGAACCAAGGGTGCCATGAAGACCGGCTGGCAGGCAATAGACGGATACTGGTACTATCTGAATCCCGTATCTGACGGCACAAGAGGAGCCAGAAAGACCAGCTATCAGCTTATTGACGGAAAGTGGTATTTCCTCGATGTTACATCCGGCGCCCTGTGGGTCAACAGAGCTGCTCCCAATGGTATGGTTGCAGATTCCAATGGTGTGCTCCACTGATAAAATTTAAGAAGATAAAGATAATTAAAGGGGGCTGTCGCATCAATGATTAGGAAATCATAGATGCGGCAGCATCTTTTTGCCATTTTTAAGCCGAAATATT
>CALWSF010000023.1 GCA_944384125.1 uncultured Lachnospiraceae bacterium
AAAAATCCGAATTCTCTGGGATTGTCTCTTTCCTGCGTGTTAGGGATTAAAATTCGGTATTAACCGACAACCCCTCTGTCACATATCCTTTTCCAGCATTTTTTCACACTCTGACAGGATTATATCACACTGTTTCTTTGCAGCATCTGTACTGCACTGTTCTTTTACCAGCTGCGCATAAAGATGAATCCGAACCGCAAAGCTTCTCAGTCTCCTGATTTCCTCCAAAAGCTCTGTATCCTTCTGAACCAGTATCTCCTCTCTGTCTTCCAGCTCCGCTCTGAGAGTCCGTTCCTGTTCCAATTCCCCGCTTACGGCCCTGACACGGGCAGCCGCCGCCTCTTCCCGGGATTGCAGAACCTCATACTGCTGTTGGATATTGTCTCTCTCATCCCTCCATTTTTTCTTTTCCGAAATTCTGAAAACAACCGATGCCACTGCAGCAGCTGCAAAAATCAATGCCAAAATTTCTGCCATGTTTATCTCCCCGTATCATTCCAGCCGTTCCCTGACGATCGTCCTAAGCGCATCAATGGAAAAAGGAACGGGAACCCATGTGTATTTTTTACTCTCCATCTCCGGCCTGATTCCGGAAAGGACAATTACGGGAACATTATCCGCCTTCCACGGCTGGTTTTTCTGCTCAAGCATTTCTGACGTAATAATCCAGACTGCCGGCCTCTTTTTCTGGAGAAATACCTTTGCAGACTCCGGATTCCTGAACACTTCCGTCAGGCTGGACACAGAACGCAGAACACTCACAATTCCTCTGCCGTAATCCCGGTCAGAACAGACAACCGCTACTGTCTTTCCGATATCTTCTCCCCGGCTTGCCCACTGAACAAAATCAAGTACCGGCGTATGGTAAAGACTGAAATCCTTTGTCTCACAGTTTTTCTCATAATATTTTCTCGCAGCCACACACATCCTGAAACACATCTGCTGGATATCCAGACGGATATGCCCTTTTTCCTGTCTGCTGTCATCCAGAGTCTCTGCACAGACGGAGGTTCCGCAGTTAATCCCAAGATGAAAGTATGTTTCTTCGCTGCCATCCTCATTCACAAATCCTCTGTTCTGATGCAGATACTCGCAGCGCAGCTGCCAGCAACGCTGTCCTGTAAGATAGGGCACCCTGTCATCAGGTCTTCTCTTAAAATATTCCGCCGCATATTCGTCAAACCACCGAACATACTGATTTCCCACATCTCTTGCAGGCTCCCCGTTGCGATCCGGCATAACTCTCCCATCCCTGTATCTCTTAACCAGTTCCGGATATTCAATGCCTCCGCAGATATCCGGGAGCGTCAGTGCCAGAGCCAACGCTGACTGCCACCTTTCGTCCTGCAGATTCCTTTCAATTTCCCCGATTCTGCTCAAAAAAGTAAAGCTTGCATCTCCCTGCTTCATTTGCCTATTTCCGTCTTCTTTCTTAATGGCGTCCGGACCGGTAAAAAACAGATCCTCCCGACAGTACGGCAACACGCTCAAATCCATTCTGCATCAGTATTCTTGCAGCATTATAGGAACGCACTCCAATTGCACAGTACGTAATAATCAGCCTGCTTTTATCAAGTTCATTCATCCTGCCGCGCAGCTGCCCCAGAGGAATATGACAGGAGCCGGGAACTGAAAACATCTCTCTCTCCCATGCCTCCGTTACATCCAGGACAGTAAAATCATTACTTTCTCCCCCGTCCGCCAGCATGGATTCCAAATCATTCCATTCAATAAACTGCACCTGTCCCCGGATAATATTTTCTGCGACAAATCCCAGCATATTTACCGGATCCTTAGCTGATGAAAACGGCGGCGCATACGCAAGCTCCAGCTCCTGAAGATCATAGATGCTTCCGCCCATCTTCATAACCGATGCCAGTGTATCAATGCGTTTGTCTACGCCATCGCGTCCCACGATCTGACCTCCAAGAATCTTTCCGCTCTTCTCAAAAATCATCTTAAGCGTCAGCATTGATGCACCGGGATAATAGGCTGCATGAGATCTCTGTGAAATCAGAGCAGTACAGTAATCTTCTCCTTTCGTTTTTCCTGCCGCTTTAAGCTGTTTTTCATTTAATCCCACACTGGCAGCGTGAAGATCAAATATCTTTGCGACAGCAGTTCCCAGTGATCCTTTGTATTCTTTCTGATCCCCGCAGCAGTTATCCGCAGCAATTCTGGCCTGCCTGTTTGCCGGCCCGGCCAGCGGAATCATTGTCCGATCTCCCGTTACCAGATGATTTACCCCAATCACATCCCCTACCGCATAGATGTCAGGCACAGATGTCTGCAGGTACTCATTTACCGCAATACCTTTCCTTGCGTTTAATTCTATTCCTGCATCCGCGGCAAGCCCGCTGTTGGGTCTGACTCCGATAGAAAGAATTACCATATCCGTTTCAACCATCCTTCCGGAGGTCAGCTCCAGTCTGATACGATCGTCCTGATGATGGAATTCTTTTACGCCGTCTCCCAGAATCAGATTTACGCCATGTTTTAACATATTTTCATGGAGCGGCTCCGCCATCTCTCTGTCTAACGGCGCCATTACCTGATTCTGCATTTCGATGAGTGAAACCTGAAGTCCGGCTTCCCGGAGGTTCTCCGCCATCTCCAGACCGATAAAGCCACCACCGATAACCGCCGCTGTTTTCGGCCTGCGTTCCTGCAAGAATTTCTTTATTGCATCTGTATCCGGAACGTTCCAGAGCGTAAAAATATTGTCAGCATCTATACCGGGTACAGGCGGCTTTACCGGAGAAGATCCTGTGGCGATAATCAGCCTGTCATAACTCTCCTCATATACTCTGCCGCTTTTGAGTTCCTTTACCTCTATTTTCTTCTCATCCGGCAGAATCTTTGTGACCTCATTGGATACCCGCACCTCAATATTGAAATTAGTCTTCATCGCTTCCGGTGTCTGCAGAAGGAGAGCTTCTCTGTTCTTTATAACGCCTCCTATATAATATGGCAGACCACAGTTGGCATAGGAAATGTAATCGCCCTTTTCAAATATTATGATCTGTGCATTCTCATCCCTTCTGCGAAGTCTGGCCGCAGCTGTTGCACCTCCTGCAACTCCCCCGATAATCAGTACTTTTTTGGTCATAGTTGTTCTCCTTTTACACCCTTTTCAAAATATCTGCTGTTTATAATACAACTGATTATACCAGCATTCTCCTCTTTCAACCGTGACCTTGTCACACATTGCCATTCTGATTTTCCCGGGATATTTTTAAAACAGTTTTTTAATCTTAAAAAGCCATACGCAGATGACGATTACAAGAAGACTCAGAACCACAACGGCCGGATAACCGTTCTTAAGCTCCGGCATGTTCTGAAAATTCATTCCGTACCAGCTGGTTATAAGAGTCAGCGGCAGAAAAATGGTGGAAATAAGTGTTAAAAACTGCATACTCCTGTTCTGCCTTGCATCAATCCGGGACTGATAGGCATCCTTTACCTGCCCCGCATACTCCAGAAGCTGCACTGTTTTATTCATCAGGCGTTCCGCCCTGTCCTCAATAATATCAAAATACGGAATCTGTTTCCTGGTAAAATATCCATTTTCATTCTCGGCCAGATTTTTTGCAAAATCAACCATTTCATTGTAATAGCTCCTGAGAATCAGGAGTTCTCTCCGCACCGGCATAAGTTTTTCCTGATAATTCTCTGTGTCCCGGCGGCTGGCCTCCTCTTCCATATTCATCAGCGCCCTTTCCATACCATCAAGAAGCTCATAATCTCTCTCCAGAAACTCCGTAATAAAATTAAACAGAAATCTCCCCTTGTTTACCCCCTGATGAATTTTTCTGAGGCGTATATTTTCCACAATCCTCTGTCCATAACCGGAATCATCCACAATGATCACAAATTTCCTTGTGATAAAAAGGCACATCCTGTATCGGCTGCCTGAGATATCCAGGAAACGGGGGATTGCCAGTGTACCATACAGGTATTCCTGCTGCGTCTCTATCTTGCAGAAATTAATTCTGGTAAGATTAAGCTCCCCTTCCCAGCAAATCCCGATCTTTCCCAGAGCCTCCTGGTATTCCCGGCTGGTAATCAGCACAGCAGCCTGCCTGTTTCCTGATAGTGCCGTATCCAGATCCGTCTCTGTCAGAACATCATCCAGAACATATACCACCTGTCATCTCCCCATTTCGTCAGCCGGAAGCTTCATTTTTGCTGCTGCGCTTTCATATGCCATCTGAAACAGAGTTTCCTGAGAATTAAGGGGCGTATCTCCTTTTTCCACCTTGCGGTATGTCCCGTCAGGCAGCAGCTCGCGCGCTTTTACATTATCGCTGAACATAAGTCCGAACATTTCTTTTAACTGCATTTTCATCTGCTCATCCTCAATCGGTGCCGCAACCTCTACACGCCGAACTGTATTGCGCGTCATAAAATCAGCTGACGAAATATAAATCTCTTCTCTATCTCCTCTGCCGAATATGTAAATTCTGGAATGTTCCAGATACCGCCCCACAATGCTGACAACACGGATTCGATCCGTAAAACCTTTAATTCCCGGCTGCAGACAGCAGATTCCCCTGACAATCATCTCTATTGTCACTCCGGCCTGGGAAGCTTCAATCAGCTTATCTATAATCTTTTTATCTGTCAGGGAATTGATTTTAAATCCAAGATACGCATCCCTCCCCTGACGCACCTCCTGTATCTCCCTCTCTATCCGCTCAATCACTTTATTCTGAAGACATCTGGGAGCTACCAGAAGGCTGTTCGTCTCTGCCACCGTTTCTCCCAGTGAAAGAGTTCTGAATACCTCCAGTGCTTCCAGACCAATGGAAGTTTTTCCCGTAATCAGACAGAGATCCGTATAAAGCCGGGCTGTTTTTTCATTATAGTTTCCCGTTCCAATCTGAGTGATATACTCAATCCTGTTCTCTTCTCTCCGGGTTATAAGACAGAGTTTGGAATGTACCTTATAGCCGTCAAGACCATATATAACATGACAGCCTGCCGCCTCCAGCGTACGTGACCAGGCAATATTATTCTCCTCATCAAAACGGGCTTTCAGCTCCACCAGAACATCTACCTGCTTTCCGTTCTCCGCAGCTTCCACCAGGGCTTCCACAACCTTTGAATCTTTTGCCAGACGGTAAAGTGTCATTCTGATTGACACAACTTTAGGATCTGCTGCCGCTTCATGAAGCAGCCTTAGAAATGGTTTTATGCTTTCAAAGGGATACGAAAGCAGAATATCGTGCTCAAGTGCCTGTTCCGCCACAGGTTTTTCCCTGTCAATAAGAGCTGATTCCTGCGGAACACGCTTCTCATAGAAAAGGTCCTGTCTGCTGCGCAGCTCATCCTGAATCTTAAAAAGAAACGACAGATCAAGAGGAGACTGAGAGACAAATACCTGCTCCTGCTTAAGCTCCAGAAGCCTGCAGAGTCTTTCCGTAATGCCCGTATCGAGTGTCCGCGTCATCTCCAGGCGGACCGGGCTCAGCTTTCTGCGCTGCTTTACAACCTCCTCCATATGCTCTCTGTAGTCCAGATCCTCATCATAAATTCCATCTGCATCAATATCCGCATTGCGTGTAATCCGGATAACCGATTTTTCCACCACACGGTACTTATCAAACACCATGGGGAGGAAGTGAAGAATCAGCTCTTCCGCCAGGATAAAGCTGCCGCTTCTCCCGGCAATGGGAATCAGGCGGTCAAACACATTGCTGATGCAGGGAATGATCCCCAGCTTTGCCTTATCACTGCGTGTCTCAAGAACCGCCACCGCATAGAGCCCTCCGTTCTTCAGGAAAGGAAACGGCTGCTTTTTTCCTACTATTATTGTGGACAGAAGCGGCATGATTTCCTGTTCAAAATACCGCTCAAGCTGCTTTTTTTCGCCATCCTCAAGGTACCCGTAATTCACAATGCGAATCCCCTGCCTCTCCAGAAGCTTCATCAGATTCTCATACGTCTGATCCTTTCTGCGGCTCATTTCTTCTGCCGTTTTCAGGATCTTTTCTATCTGCTGGCCCGGAGTCAGATTCGTCTTGTTGTCCCGGACTTCTTTTTTTAAAAACTGCATATCGTGAAGAGAGCCTACGCGAACCATAAAAAATTCATCCAGATTGGACTGGAAAATAGAGAGAAATGAGAGGCGTTCACAGAGAGGATTTCCCTCATCATCTGCCTCCTCCAGAACTCTTTCATTGAATTTAAGCCACGAAAGCTCCCTGTTAATATAACAGCCTGTTTTTATTGCATTTTCTTTCATCATATCCGCTCCTCGTCCCATTTCAGGTTTTATCCGGAATATATTGTAAAGAAAATCAAAAAAACAGGCTATCAGACTTTTATGTGGTTTGTGTAAAAAGGCTGTAAAATTTTACACAAAAAACGCATATAGCAGATACACAAGCGTTGTACACAGACCAATACAGAACAGCATCAGACCAAAGGAAAAGCTTTCCTCTACCATATTAATAACATGTTTTGCATCTCTCTCCCTCTCGCACATTCTCCCAACCGAGGAGGGACGGCAGCCCAGCCGCCTCCTGCGGCCTGTCAGACAGTCAGACGCACCAAGCAGAATATCCTCTGCCGTTCCCACTATGACTGCCAGCCAGTTTCCCTCTGACTGACTTCTGTGTTCTTTTACCTGGCGATGGGTTGTTTTTCGCGCCAGGAGAATGAGTCCGTCTGCCATCTGATCCATGGCACGGCAGAAAACCGCCGAAACAGCCATAAAAGTCCTCGCCAGAGCCGGAAACAGACGCTCATCCGTCCAGGTAAAAACTGTTCCGAATATTCCCGGCAGCAAAACCGTAAGCACCGGTCTGTATATGAGATTTTCCAGATCAAGCCACGCCGGCCACCGATCCACATAATACCATGTATCCCCAACCCGTTTTCTGAGCCACATGCGCACCGGCCCCAGATAAAGAACGATTCCGATTCCTAAAGAAATAAGGGACCCCTGCATATTCTTCCATGACCAGTAAGCTACTGATTCCGCCGTCTTTCCTCCCAGAAACGACTGACCCAGATCCGCAATAAAATCCATTGTCACTGAGGGCGTCAGACCCAGGAAAAAGAGAAGAGCTGCAGGCAGACTGATTGCCAGACTTCCAGGGAGGGACATATAGGAAGTCCCCATACTGTCAAATTCCGGCTGCCGCACAGGATGGCGCTCCACAAACAAAGCGACTGTCAGCTTCAGCATATAAGCAGCCGTCATCCCTCCTGCCAGAAGAAAAATCCATTCTGTCACAGTCCAGACAGCCGGGGATAAAAGCACCTTTGCCGCCTCCGGAAAAACAGGCGCCCCTGACAGTCCCACATCCAGAGTATGATGAACCGTCAGCTCCCGGTATTCCACAATCGCCTCATGAAGCAGCGTTTTGCTGACATATCCGTTCCAGAACGGTACACCGCTTATGCCCAGCGCGCCCATGAGAAAAGAGAAAAACAGAGCCGGTTTTCTGCGGCCAAAACCTCTTATTTCATTGAGGTTCAGCTCATGAAGATTCATAAAAACAGCTCCGGCACACAGAAACAGTACCAGCTTCAGGAGGGAATGATTTACCATATGAAGGAACACACCTCTTACTGCCAGAGAATTTTCCTCCCCCGCCCATGATAAAAGAGAGCTCACGCCAAGCCCCGTCATAATGAAACCTATCTGTGACACAGAAGAACAGGCCAGTGTCCGTTTAAGATCCACGGAAAACAGCGCAAGGAAAGCACCGGCCAGCATGGTAACAGCTCCCAGGACACATATTAAAAGCCCCCATGCCCCATTGCCTGAAAACATATGACATGTAAGAAAAATAACCCCGAAAATCCCTGTTTTTGTGAGAATTCCGGACAGCAGGGCACTGGCAGGAGCCGGAGCGACGGGATGAGCTTTGGGAAGCCATATGTGCAGCGGAAAAACACCTGCTTTCGCGCCAAATCCCACAAGCATCATAACTCCCGATACATACAGAAGTTTCCTCTCTCCGGCCGTATCCCCGCCTCCGGAAAGTATCTGCCGGGCCCTCTCTGCCGCCTCATCCATCTCCAGTGTCCCGCAGAGATTATTCAAAATGAAAAGTCCCATTAAAAGAGTCATTCCGCCTATTACTGCCACCGCCAGATACGTCTGGGCAGCCCGAAGGCTCTCCTTTCTCTCATCAAAGGCAACCCATACATAAGAGGTAAATGACATAATCTCAAAAAACAGAAAAAATGTATACAGATCAGCAGACAGAAACACTCCTGCCGTAGCAATAAAGGTTGCCCAGAAAAAAATATAATACCTTTTTCTTTTTTCATAATGGGCCATGTATTCCCGTGAAAAAATCCCGCATGCCGTCCACATCAGAACTGCAAGACATGCGTAAACCAGGCGGAATCCGTCAAGACGGAAATGGAGTCCCATACCTCCAAAACCGGTTGCATACAAATCGTACACCTGCATCATGCCGCCGCACCTCCTATCCGGCCAAAAAGCTCAAGAAATGGTCCCGGATACAGTCCCATAAAAAGAATAACCCCTGCAAAAATAAACAATGGCACCAGCATCTCCCACCCCGGATCACAGTTGGCGCATACATCATTTTCTTCCGTTTCCGCCGTTTTTAATGACCCCTCTGACACTCTGGGGAAATATGCACGCACAAGAACAGACAGCATATAAACAGCCGTCATAAGCGCCGAATAAAGAATAACAGCCACCCCCAGAACAGGCAGAAAAGCCCCCCATTTGCCTTCTTCCACGATACTGCTCCCATAAGAAAGCGCGGCACCACACAGATTCCATTTGCTGACAAAGCCTGCAAAAAGCGGAATACCCATGAGAGAAAGACTGGCGACTGTAAGGCAGCCAAAGGTTGCCGGCATACGTTTTCCGAGCCCGTCCAGCTCATAAACGTAATTTTTCCCTGTCTGATGCATCACGGCCCCCGCGCAGAAAAATGAGCAGATCTTCATAAACGCATGTGCTGCCATATGACACAGCGCGGCCGCCAGGCCAAATGGCGTCATAATTGCCGCCCCGAACAGTATATAGGACAGGTTGCTGACGGTCGAATAGGCCAGTCTCCGTTTCCAGTGTATTTCCTTTACTGCCATTGTGGAACCAAAGAGTATGGTCAGAAGTGCAGCAGCCATGACAGTATACTGGGCCCAGCTTCCTCTCAGAAATGATGCACCGAAACTGAAATACGTAAAGCGCATCACAGCAAAAGCTCCCGACTTTACGACCGCTACCGCATGTAAAAGTGCCGTTACCGGTGTGGGAGCAACCGTCGCCCGCGGAAGCCACACATAACAGGGCAGAAGAGCCGCCTTTACTCCAAATCCGAAAAAAGCCAGGACATAAACCAGAAGAAGCATATCCCGCTGCTGTGTCATCGCCTGTGTGCTGAGTATTCCGCCTGCAATAAACTCTGAAGTCCCGGTTGATGAAAAAACAAGGACAAATATGATGCCGATAAACGCAAAGGCGGCTCCCCCTATGGAATAGTAAAGATATGTCCGGCTGGCAAGCACCGCCTCTCTTGAAAGCGGAAACAGAACAAGCGGAAATGTGACAAGAGTAAGCATCTCATAAAATATATACAGAGTCACAAGATTTCCTGCCAGCGCAATCCCCAGAGTTACCCCGTATGTCATTACGTAATATGCAAAAAAAGTTCCTTTCCTCTTTTCTTCCCGCATATACGCCAGAGAAAACAGTGTAGCCAGGGGCCATAAAACAGCTATAAGACCTGCAAAGAATCCTCCCATCAGATCAAGCTTAAACATAACTGACAGGTTGGAATAAAGCCGGAAAAGCACAACCCGCCGGCCCCACATATCACTGCATAAAAGCAGCAGAACAAGAAGACTGTTAAAAGAAACAACGCCAAGTGTTACTCTTTCCAGGCATTTGCCTCCTATCCTGCGATGTCCGGCCAGCTTCGCAAGAAGCAGGATTCCGCCTCCCATCAGAGGAAGCAGCACCGGAACAGTAAGCAGAAAACCTTTCATACGCGCCCTCCCGTCACATCACAGCAGCCGCTATAGATTCCAAAAACCGGATCAGACTTCCCGGAAAACAGCCAAACAGCAGAGATGCCGCAGCAAATATCACAATGGGAATCCTCATCCGGGCAGACGGCTCTCTCCCCGAAAGCTGCCTCTCTTCAATTTCCTCTCCCCTGAAATCAGAACCGGGAAAATAACCGTTTACTGTAAGCGGCAGAAGATATCCCGCTGTCAGAAGGGCGCTCACAAGAAGCACCGCCGGCCCCGCAAAAGACCAGACCCCCGTTCCGGATTCCAGGGCACCGGATGCCAGAAACCATTTGCTCACAAAACCGCTGGCAGGAGGAATTCCCACAAGTCCCAGAGAAGCAACCGTATACCACGCCAGCGTCCGGGGCATAACCCGTCCCAGGCCCCGCATCTCATCTGTCCGTGTCCATCCTGTCGTGACAATGACAGCGCCCGCAACCAGGAAAAGAGCATTTTTTATAAGTGAATGGAACACGATATGGGACAGAGCCCCTGCAAAAGCTGTTGCGTTCAGAAGCCCCAATCCAAACAGGATATAAGAAACCTGACTCACTGTCGAATATGCCAGTCTTTTTTTCAGTACCGGTTCCCGGTACGCCAGCATAGACCCCATAAAAACAGTCAGCAGCGTCAGAAAGATCCAGGTATTCTGCACCCAGGTTCCTCTGATGGATTCCGGTCCGATCACAAAATACACAACACGAATGACAGCCAGAACACCGGATTTCGTGATGACACCTGAGAGAACCGCACTGGCCGGAGCCGGGGCAACAGGATGCGCTGTGGGAAGCCATCCGTGAAGAGGAAACATGCCTGCCTTTGCGCCAAATCCCACCAGCATACAGAAAACAGCCACGAGAAACAGCGCTCTGCTCTGCCCGAGCACTGCAGAATCAAGAGCCCCTCCCGCACAAAATTCCAGGGTCGTTACTCCGGACAGGAAAAAAATTCCAAACAGTGCCAGAAAGGCCCCCGCCACCGAGTAAAACAGATACTTAAGCCCCGCCATAATGGCCTGACGGCTCTTCTCATGAAGAACCAGCGGCAGAGAGGTCAGTGTCATAAGCTCATAGAAAACATACAGGGTAATCAGATTGGCAGACAGATCCAGTCCGATAAGTACCCCCTCCACGATCAGATAGAAGCCAAAAAACCGGGTTTCCTCTTTTTCATGCCTCATATAGGAAATGGAATATATTCCCGACAGCAGCCACACAGACGCAGTAAGAAGCCCGAACAGACAGCTTATCCCGTCAGCTCTGAAGACAAGTGCAAGTGAATCCGTTATGCTCCACAGCGTAACCGTTACATCCGTCATCAGTGCAGAGACCACAAACAGCAGCTGCACAGCCAGAACCGCTGTTACTATCCCCTCCTCAAGTTTTCGTCTTTTCCGGAAAACCGGCATTGCCATAAGGAAAATTCCGGCGGCAATCGGGAAAAAAATCGGCAATATCAATCTTACGTTTTCTTCCATTTTTATCTCCTCTATCCAAACATCGAAAGCCCCTCCCGGATGGCTCCGACAATTGGCTGAGACGCAAGTCCCAGAATAAAATTAAGCACCACGAAGCACACAATTGAAATCCGCAGAGCAAAGGAACTCTTTGGCTGTGCGGCCTGTTCCTCCCCATACACGCCCCGGCGCGAATAGACAGAAATAACAAGCCTGAGAAAATACACCGCATTAAGCGTCGTACTGACCGCCAGTACTATAAGAGTCGGCAGCATCTTCCCAGGGCTCTGAAGCGCTGACGTCGCGAAAAGCAGCTTGGATATAAAGCCCGACAGCATGGGAAATCCCACCATGGAAAGCGCTCCCACCGTAAATCCGATTCCGGCCACGGGATTGCGGTAAGCCGCTCCCCGCAGACTTTCCGGGTTCCGTTTTCCCCCCGATACATCGTAAAGCCCTACGGCACTGATAAAAAGAAGCGCCTTTGTGGCAGAATGCGTAAAAACATGAAACAGAGCTGCAATGACTCCTGCCTCTGTACCCAGGCCGATTCCCATATAAATATACCCAATCTGGGCAACTGATGAATAGGCTATCATACGCCCCGTGTCCCTTTCACGTATTGCATGGAGAGAGCCCATCAGCATGCCCGCAATGCCGAAGATATACAGTACATTTACCATGTGGCTGTCTATGATATTCTCCGTTCCCAGCACACGGAAGAAAATCTTGACAAGAAGAAAAATGTAGCCTTTTGAAACCAGACCCGACAGAACCGCACTGGCGGTCGGCGTGGCATATCCGTAAGTATCGGGAATCCAGTAATGAAACGGATACAGTCCGCTCTTAATAGCCAGTCCCACGCTGATAACAGCAAGAACCACAAGCATGGGAATCTCATAACGCCCGTCAGCCAGAATCGCCGCCACCGCCTCTTTCGCCGGGCTCATCAGAAGATGACCCGTAATGTCATAGAGAATACTCAGACCAATCAGAAACAGGCCGGATCCCAGCTGACTCAGTATCATGTAACGAATCGCTGCCGACAGACTGCGTCCCCGCATCCGGATCATTATCAGGCCGCATCCCGCAATCGTGTTAATCTCCACAAACACATAGGCAGTAAAAAGATCGTTTGTATAAACAAGAGCCAGAAGGGAACTGAGCATCAGATCAATCATAATGTAAAACAGATTGAGCTTTGACGCCTCCACATCCTCCACTGCATCATTCATGCCTCCCAGAACAGAGAGAAACATGACAATTCCGAACATAACCGCCGTGAGCCCCTCCAGTACACCGGCCCGTATCTCATTTCCCCAGGGGGCCGGAAAATGCCCCATCATATACGTATAGCTTTCCCCTGTTTCCCGGCAGAAAAACAGTACGCAGGCAGACATGGCAGTCGTGATTCCAATCATGCAAAGGCTCAGATCACGGGCGCGCCGCCCGGACAGAACGGAGGACACAATTCCTGAAAACATGGCAAGTATAATCGAAAAAAAGGGGAAATTCTGCACGAAGCTCATTGCTTCTCCTCCTTCGCAAGCATCAGGATTTCATCCAGATTGAGAGAGCCGTACTTTTCATAAAGCCGCTTCGTCAGCGCCAGCATAAGAGCCGTTGTACTGACAGACACCACAATTCCCGTCAGCACAAGACCGCTGGGAACAGGATTAATATACAGGGAGGCATCCAGGGTCTCCTCAGTTACAATGGGTACCATTCTCCCGTCGATATATCCTTTGGCTGCCAGAAAAAGATAGACTGCCGTGTCCATTATATTCATTCCCATTATCTTCTTAATAAGATTCTGGTGCAGCAGAAGCATGGTAAAGCCCACACCAAACAGAATAACCGACACTGTTGCCTCAAGATTCCGGCTGAAAAATTCCAGCATCCTACATTCCCCCCTTCCGGAACAGGGTATAAAATGCATACATGGTACATGCCACCACAAGACCCACACAGATATTCAGCGGCAGAATCAGGCCGCTGCTTAAAATGTGCCCCGGTATTCCAAGAGGAATCCCGCTTTCCAGATGATTCGCGCCCGTGTAAAATGAATAGCTCTTTGCAAGACAGTAAAAACTGAGAGCACACACGGTCACACGTCTGTATACCCGCTCTGTAAAAAAACGTTCTGTCTTTTTAAAGCCAAATGCATTCAGATACAAAATCAGACCGGAGCCAAGAACAGCTCCCCCGGAAAAACCTCCCCCCGGGGACAGATGTCCGTTGAGGATAATATAGATTCCGAAAATAAATATGAACGGAACCAGGACACATGCGCACTTCTGCAGTATAATATCATTTTTCGGTTCAAACAGGCGATCATTCTCATCCATCAGACGCTTTTTCTCTCTGTCCCCGCTGGCTGCATCAATCCGCAAAAGAGCCAGAACACAGCAGGAAGCGATAAAGAGCACGCATGACTCTCCGAAGGTATCAAACGCTCTGTAATCCAGAATCATTCCCGTAACTGCATTGACGGCCCCGGTCTCCTCAAGTCCCTTTTCCAGATACCGCATCGGAACCTCATTGTTGGCCGGATTGGCCGCATTCCCAAAGGGCGGAAGATAGAGCACCGTCCAGAGAAGAACGGAAATAATTCCCAGACACAGAATAACCGACATCACGCAGTAAAAGCGGCGAAAGAAGCGGATTCCCCGGCTTTTTAAAACGGCCTCATCCTCTTCATGCCGGTCCCCGTACATCCCACTCTCTTCGATATCTTCAAAAGGAAAAACATCCCCCGGATCAGACGCTTTTTCTCTATCCCGAACCGAAGGCACCTGAATCTCCACTCCCTGTTCCAGCGGATCTATTTCTCCTGCTTCCCAGCGAAGAAACTTCTTCCACCGGCTTGTCTCATAATTATCTCTTCTTCTGCTCATTCTGTCCCCCCTTTTGAATGGCACCTATTTTTTTCAGTGTGACAAAAAACAGAATGCTCGTCACTCCCGCTCCCACAGCCGCCTCTGTGATAGCGAGATCAGGGGACTGCAAAAGCACCCATATCATGCACATAATCAGGCTGTAAGACATAAATATAATGATGGATGTGAGCAGATTCTTTGTAAAGGCAACTGAAACAGAGCAGACAATCAGGCTCAGAAGAAGAATCGCTTCAAACACTCTCATGCTCCAATTCCTCCTCCCCTGCAATTGGGGATTCCTCCCCGTCAGCGCCGATCGCATCAAATTCCAGAACAGCCATTTCTCCCAGATCCTCATCCGTCATAGCTTCCAGCCGGCTGATCATATGCCCGGAAACAGGCGATGCAACCCAGAAAAAAAGAATCACAAGAAACAGCTTGAGCGAACTCATCGAAAATCCGCGGATCAGCATAAGTCCAAGGAACACAAACAGAATGCCCAGCGTATCTCCCATTGCAGCCGCATGCATCCGGTTCAGTGCATGATGCAGGCGGTTAACACCGAATACAGAAAGAATCATAAAGACAATTCCCACTGCAAAACATCCCCCCGCAAGAATAAAACGTACCCACTCAAGAATCATTTCCCATCCTCCTCCCCGGCAGCATGACGGCCTTTATTATCTCTTACGTCCCTTTCACGGCACTCCTCTCCCTGGTGTGTCAGATTATCCGCAATTGCACCGAAGTCCGGCTTCAGCTTTTTTTTCTGAAGGTAGACGCCCGTATAAACTTTACACAGAACAACGACTCCCAGAAAACTTATCATCGCATAAATCAGACATACATCCACCAGATAATCTTCCTCCAGGAAAACCGACAGTATGGCAATAGCCGTAATAACCATAGTGCCGGTCATATTGATCGCAATAATACGGTCCGAAATTCCGGGGCCCAGAAAAGAGCGAATCATACTGGCGATAATGAGAACGGCCAGAATAATCAGCGACCCCAACAAAAGTATGTCATATGCCTGTTCTGTCAACCCCACTGCGCCTCCTTCTCTTCCATTTCACGAAGCAGCTCTACGAAAACCGAATGCTCAATCCCTTCCGCCAGTTCGCGATCCAGACAGTGAACACAGTATCTGTCTCCCTCCACTGAAACTGTTATTGTCCCTGGCGTAAGGGTAATGGAATTTGCCAGAATAACCCGTGCCATACCCGTACGGAATACCGCCGTAAAATACACCAGAGCAGGCTCAGGCATGATTTCCGGCGACGTAATAATACGCAGAACACAGACATTTGCCCGGACGATTTCCCGGACAAGCGCCCAGAAGTACCGGATGCCCAGAGGAATCAGCCGGAACAGAAGAATCTCCCGCCGCACACTGTAATCCAGATATCTGCACATAAAATAAAACAGCGCAGCTGAAATCCCAACGCCAAAGATACATATCTCCAATGTAATCCTTCCATTTAAAATCAGCCACGCTGCAAAAAGCAATAACAGCATACGATCACCCCTGCCGGTACCGGCGTAAAATCCGCTACCTCTCTCTTTGTCAAATATATTTTCTTCAGCCAATCAAAAAATTTGCTGCTGCACAGAAACACAAAGGCCAAAAATCGTCGCAATTTTACTTCATTATATCTCTTCAGTCTAATAAATACAAGATATATATCAAAATATAAAGAATTAATCAAAATAAAAAAGAAAAGAAGCAAACCAGTCAGATATTCTTCAATTTCCGACTGGTTTATCACTTTTCTTTCTAAATATCAGAATACTTTCCGTCCCAGACAATCTCCCTGTATCTGGCTTTATCTGTATCTCCCTCTGTCGAAAAACAAAGTATTATGGAGTTCTCATCCAGCCCCAGCTTCTCCTTCAGATTTTTCCCATATCCTTTTCGCAGAACCTCGGCTGCAAATCCCAGCGCTGCTGCACCGCTTTCGCCGGATATTACCCTTTTATCATTCCCCAAAGGATTGCCAAGTATTCTCATTCCATCCGCTGCAATCTTATCCGGCATAGAAATAAAACAGTCCGCGTATTGACAAAGAATATCCCAGGCAAGAGCACATGGCTCACCGCATGCAAGTCCCGCCATAATCGTATCCAGAGATCCTTTTACAGCATGCAGCTTTCCATCCGAAGCCCAGGCCGTACGAAACAGGCAGTCAGCCCTCTCAGGCTCGACAATGGTAATATGCGGCCTGTTTTCATCTCCATAAACATCAGCAAAAAAACCTGTAACAGCTCCCGCCATGGCCCCCACTCCTGCCTGAAGAAAAATATGCGTAGGTTTTATGCCATTCAGCTGCTGATATGCCTCATACGCCATAGTTGTATAGCCTTCCATAATCCAGCCGGGAATCCTTTCATACCCTTCCCAGGATGTATCCTGAATAACAATCCAGCCATTCTGCCTGCCCTTTTCCCGGGCCAGCCGTACCGAATCATCATAATTAAGTCCCGTAATGCAGGCATCTGCGCCCAGACTGCTTATATTTGCAAGCCTCTCTTCAGAGCTCCCTTTCGGCAGATAAACAACACTTTTCTGGCCCAGACGTTTTGCCGTCCATGCCACTCCTCTCCCATGGTTTCCGTCTGTTGCCGTCACAAAAGTCAGCTCTCCAAGATCTGTCCTTATCTTTTTATCAGTCAGACGTTCATACGTCATCTCGGAAATATCCAGGCCAAGTCTTTTTGCACAGTATCTTCCGATAGCATAACTTCCCCCCAGGACTTTAAAAGCATTTAATCCAAACCGGCAGCTTTCATCCTTCACATAAATCCCGGATACATTAAGTTTTTCCGCCAGATTCTTAAGACTGACCAGGGGAGTCTCCGCATATTCCGGAAAACTTGCATGAAAAGCACGGGCTCTTTCTGCAGCTTCAAGGCCAAATCTTCCTGCAACGGCCGCAGGCACAGTCATTTTTCTCTGGATATGGACTTCCCTTATTTTTCCTTCCATCTGTCTCTCTTTCAAATACTTTCCCCCCTCTTTTGCCTCTAATCAGCATCTCTCCAAAGCATGACCGCCCTCAGAAAATGCGCTTAAAACATTATATCAGATAAGCTGATGCAAAAACAGATATTGTCCGTCCTTACAAATTTGACATTTAATGCCTAAAAAGCATGCCTGATAATAAATTATAACTATTAGACATTCAAAAAAAGCAGCCATATAATAAATGTATTCCCGAAAGGAGCACATTTATTTTTATATAAAGAAAGGCAGGAACATATATGAAATATTTATCCCATAAAGATTTTGAAAAAGCAAACATATTTGGCAAAGGTAATCTCAATGAAACTTTTTCCCGGTATTTTATCGGAAAATCCTTTTTAAATCCTCTTACAAGCCCTGATGAAACCACTGTCTTTCTTGCGAATGTAACTTTTGAACCGGGATGCCGGAATAACTGGCATATTCATCATGCTTCAGGCGGCGGCGGGCAGATTCTGATCTGCACAGCGGGAGAAGGCTGGTACCAGGAAGAAAATAAGCCGCCGGTATCTCTCAGCGCCGGAACGGTAATCACAATACCGCCTGAAGTCAAACACTGGCACGGAGCCAAAAAAGACAGCTGGTTTTCACATATTGCAGTGGAGGTACCGGGTACAGACACCTCAAATGAATGGTGCGAACCTGTAACCGATGAAGAATATAACAAATTAGAAGATAAGTAAAAGAAATACAGAACATGCAGAAATATCCAATGCGGGTAACAGGATTTGAACCTGCACACTTTCGTACCGGAACCTAAATCCGGCGCGTCTGCCAATTCCGCCATACCCGCATATCTTATTAAAGAAAAAGCCCGGTATAAACCAGACTTTTAAATGGAGCATACGGGATTCGAACCCGTGACCTTTTGAATGCCATTCAAACGCGCTCCCAGCTGCGCTAATGCCCCACAAAACTTTTTTCAAGTGTGTACATTATAACACAGGTTTATATAAAAGGGAAGAGTCTTTTCGTATAATGTTTAAATTGTTTTAAAAATGCTGACATTTTAATTCCTTATAGACTGGAGATTTTATGCCGGCTGATTCCATTCTGCCCGACAAACAGTGATATTCCAGAGAGAAATGTGTCAGCTGATATTGACTATATCATTCCGTATAAAGGTTTTTTCTGACTTCAAAACTGACCAGGTCCGTATATGCTTCAGGCTTTTTTTATATATTGAACGGCCAGCTCCAAATTTCTGTTTTTGTTATTTGGTATAGCTTTCTTTTGTACCAGAGTGATTTTAATTGCAGACATCTGTCTTCCTCCTGCATTATGTCTCTCTTTTCATCATCAGATGTTTCGTCTTGTATTTTCAAAAAAACAATTCTGCTTCCGGACTTTGTCCGGCTGAAATATTGAATTTTTATATTTCTGTGATATAATAATAAAGACTCTGCGGGGACATAGCTCAGCTGGGAGAGCGTTGCGTTCGCAACGCAAAGGTCGCGGGTTCGAATCCCGTTGTCTCCACGAAAAAGCCCTTAAATAACGGTATAATCCGTTATTTTCAGGGCTTTTTTTGCTGTTATTTCACAGTATTTCCTGATATGATTCTCAGACAAAGCATGGTAATATCATCAAACTGCGGCGCCTCCCCCACAAAGCTGTCCACATCTTTTTTAACCGTCCGGCATACTGTCTCTGCATCCGAATATTTCACAGTGTTCAATATTTTCAAAAGTCTTTCATTTCCATAAAACTGTGAATTTTCATCTTCAGCTTCCGTTACACCATCCGTATAAAGATATATCTCATCTCCCGGTTCAAGTTTCATCATCCCGGTCCGGTAGCAGATATTTTCCATTGCTCCCAGAACAAATCCCGGGCGGAAAACAAGAAACTCAAATTCGCCGTTTCCATGCCTTACTGCCGGCGGATTATGCCCGGCGTTGGCGAAGACAAGCTCATATGTCCCCAGGTTCAGTATGCCCATCCAGCAGGTCACAAACATCTCCGCATCATTCTCTTCACACAGAGCCTGATTCGCCTTTGTCAGAATTGCAGCAGCATCCGCCTCCCTGTCCGCATAGCTTTTGAGCAGCGTCTTTGCTTTCATCATAAACATAGCGGCTGTAATACCCTTTCCTGAAACATCCGCAATCAGAAAAGCCAGACGGTTTTCATCCAGTAAATAAAAATCATAAAAATCACCGCCCACTTCTTTTGCCGTATGCATCGCAGCAAAAATATCAAAATCATGTCTGTCCGGATATGGAGGGAAAATTCCGGGGAGCGTTGAAAACTGTATAACCTTTGCAACCTCCAGCTCTTTGTCAAGCCTTGCCGCTGCCTCCGCAATATATCCTTTCAGTGTCATAACAGTGGAATTAATATCGTCAGAAAGAGAGACAAACTCCTCATTTGTCCTGACATTTACCGACACATTCAGATTTCCTCCCGTAATCTCTCCGAGAGTCTCATTAATCCTGTGAATATTTTCAACCACCAGCTTTTTGAGAAGAAAATATATGAGTACAAACAGCACTGCGAACACGAGGATCTCCATAAATAAAGTCACATAGACAGACAAATCCCGTGAAAACAGTACCTCAGATACCGGAACCACAGCAACGATATAATACCCTTCCGTTATTGCATACATCAGATAACAGTCTGTACCGTAAACTACTGTCTCATAGCGGACATTTTCCTCCATTGTGTCTGTGTCAATCCAGATCCCTGCAACTTCAAGATTCTTTCCCTCATTGCCATTGGGATCACTCACTATTCTCCAGTTGTCAGCGGCAATAATCATATATCCGCTCTCTCCCACATGACGGTTTCTTGTCGCCCCGATTACCTGAGCATCTATATCCTTCTGAAACCGCTCCGCATCATATCCTACCTGCACGAAACCTCCCCATGACAGGGAAACCCCGGCATATTTCATATATGTCTTTCCATCCTTTGACACGGGCTGATAGCTCTGAACCAGCTCGTCTTCGCCTTCAAGAAGAACAAGAAAATCGCCTGACTGCTCCCCCTGTCTCATGTCAAAGCCCATATATTCCTCATTGGTCGAAGCAATAATAACCCCATTTTCATCTGCTACATTGATTTCTGAAAAATCATTTCCCGGTCTGGCACGAAGTCTGAAAAGCAGTTCATTATCCACAGTTCCCGCCGCCTCAATATAGGCAGCGGCACTGCGGGTCAGTTTAAGCAGATTTTCATCAGACGCATCTTCAATATCAGCCTTTACATCCGCTATATTCAGGCGCATGAGCGCTTCATTGTCGCTCTGAGCAAAACTGGTCTGCAGAACATAAGTAAACATACTGGTCATGCAAAAGACCGCAACTACCACAATAAAAAGCCATCTTGAAAATGACTGTGCCAGTTTTTTGTGTTCCCTGGCCTGGCACAGCCTTTCCTTTCCCACAAATGCCACGGCCAGAAGCGAAAGCATCAGAGAAACTGCATTGGCCAGTATCATTGGACCTGAACATGCCTTGACAAAAATAAATGCCTGATGCACATCATCCATATTCGTAAAGAATATCATCAGCATATGCAGAACTTCCATTATGAGTCCTATCGCAAATCCATAATACCAGACCGGCTTCTTGCCATCAAACATCCATTTCCGAAGCCCCGCTCCCATCATTCCGGCAATAACTGCAGAGACAGAACACGCAATACGCGTGTAGGTACCCGCCCCCCACAGAACGGCAAACCACCTCTCAATACCTCCTATCAGTCCCGCAATAATTCCGGCAGGGCCGCCAAAAACAAGCCCTGCACAAAGCGGTGCCGCGTCTCTGACATTAATAATAACGCCATATGCAGATACTCCGAACTCCGAACAGAAAACTGCCGCAAGCCCAAACACAATACCATATATAATCTGCCTGTACATTTCCCTCATTTTCCTGAAATCTGTTTTTTTATCCAGATAATACAGGCCAAGTGCCGTAACGACCGGACAGAGCCCAATCGTCATCAGCCTTACATATATCATACCCGTGTCCATATCTCTTCCCCCACATCCGAACCGTCCCATTCACACAGAAAGTACAGCCGTACCCTGTATCTGTATTCAATTTTACATCAAACCCTTTATATTTGGAAGATATTTTCGTTTATGGATATTCCTTCTGACAGATTCGTGCACAAAAAAATGGAAACCCTGATATTTCAAGGTTTCCAATGGCATCTTTATCCCCTGCTTTTTTACTGTCAATCTGACTTTAATATCTGAAGTAATATACGCTTACAGTACCAGTCGCAGACGGAACCAGCCGTCCGTCAGGTCAAACTGGCACGTCGCTCCATTTTTCCGGCAAAAGGCAGAGATGGACTGCACTCCCAGACCGTGTCCGGACTGCCGGGTTATTGGCAAACCATTTCTATCAAAAGAAATATTACCAATACAGGGATTGGAAATCTCCAGCAAGACACCAGGCGTTCCCGCCATCTTGCACCGGATTTCCCGCTGCTCCTGCGACAATTTAAGATTGGCATGAATGGCATTTTCCAGTGCATTGGCAATTACAATAGCCAATTCCCCCTCATCCACCGGGAGTGTATCAGGCAGAGCCAGCTTTGCCTTCACAGAGATACCCTGTTTTTGAGCCTGATCAAAATAAGAGGAAAATACTGCATCCAGCACAGGCGGGCGACACCATCTGATTACCCTCTTCTCATCCAGCCGTTTTTGAGTAACCTCCAGAAAATCCAGCGCGGCGTCCTTATCTCCACGGGACACCATCTCCATCACAGCCCTGATCCGGTGGCGCAGGTCGTGACGTTCTGTACGTATTGAATTCTCTACAGCCCGCACTGCCTCCATCCGGCCTCGCAAAGCAGATAGCTGTAAAACGGCCAGCTGTGCCTCATAGTAAGCGCAATTTTCTTTTTGTACCCGCTCAAAAAACAGATACATCAGATAGTAGGAGCAGCCGCACAGCACCATCAGACTGCAAATAAAGATTACTGCAATTGTGGGGTCAATTGATTCTGAATGATTAACAATATATATCAGGGTAAAAAATGACACAATCGGAATGATGCACAAAATTCCCCAGCTGTGATTCATTTGGTGCAACATATTCCGGTATGTAACGCTGAAACGACGTAGAAAAATGAACATGACTATAAAAGAAATAATTCGTATGAAAAAAGAAAAATATTCATTTTTCCACAAAACCATTTCCGCCATATTAGCAATTGTCGTTCCAACGCAGCCAATAAACAGAGCAGTCGCTATATTAAAAACGGCACGGAAATCCCGTTGGCTGGAACACCAAAGTGTACACAGAATATAAGGCAGCGTTACAGTAAAGACACCTACACGCATATAAGTATCCCAGAAATCCAGAAAAAGCAGTCCGATCAAATTAGCAGAGACGACCATTACCACTGTAACGATCCATCGAAGCCGCCATGTGGCAACCGGCTTTCGAAAATCAATCATAAGCATCACATAGCCGCCCAGAAACATCTGCGTCACGCCCACAAACAGAGTATGATAGAAATCCAAATTCAATACCCCTTTGTTCTGTCAATTACCTTCGCAATTTTTCGCTTTCCATCATCCAGTGATTGCCACAGACTTTTCTCAGACGCCATCGCCAAGAACATAGGCACCACAGTCCGGCTCTTATCCGTCAGAGGTTCTGACAATTTTATACCTGTGCTGACATTTTGTTCTTTGTACGTATCTGCAAAAACTTCTGCCGCTTCTTTCTTTATCCTGCATGAGCAGGATAATATTTTTGTTTACATACTGCAATCTTAGTCCATTTTGTTCTAAATGTCAATATCTACTTTTTTATACTTTATAATGGTTTCAAAGGAGAATACCTTATGAAGTATGAACGCCTGCAGAAGTTAAGAGAAGAACAAAACTGGACTCAAACATACGTAGCACATAGATTAAATATTGCACAACGTACTTACTCTCACTATGAAAATGGTACCCGTTCAATTCCTCTCGACTTGTTATGCCAATTAGCTGATTTATATCATGTAAGCACTGACTATCTGCTAAACCGAAGCAATAAAAAACAGTAACTATTTTAAATAAAAACTTAATCTCACATTTTACAGACTCAGCGTCTTTTTATTTAATCGAGATAGTTCTTTATCTGCCAGTCAAAAATGTCTGCCAATGAAAAGAATCTTTCTTCTCTTCCCTCATTAAATTGCAAAGGAATTTTTTCAAAGTTTCATTTTTAAGAACTCGAAAATAAACCCGGCTCTGACAAAAGCAGCAAAATGGTATCTGCCCAATAAGCAAATGCCATAATCATAATAATTTCATACATTTTTGATTGATGAATACGTAAATACGCACTATAACTAAAACATAGAAACAAGGAAACAGAAAATCTACCAGGAGGAGCAAAAATGCAGCTAAAAGAGATCCGCAACAAAAAGGGACTATCCGTTCCTCAACTTGCAGAACTTTCCGGCGTTCCGCGTCGAACAATACAATGTACATTACATATCAGGACCTGGTTCAGATTGGAATGTTCATTGTAGCCCTCGTGGAATTTATTATACAATCTTTCGGTAAAAAAACAGCCGCCACTACTCGCAATAGTGACGGCTGTGTAAAACTGTTCTCATAAAAGTTGACAGCTTATTTTCAAGGATTTCATAATAAAACCAAGAGAATAAGGAAGCATTCAAAGCAGCACATAAATATGACTATAAATACAAAGTACAGGCGGTAAAACTGGTCAAAGAAATCTCCGACGCCAAGGCTGCGAAAAAATCAGGAATACTTGAAGGAACGATCCATACACGGCTGAAAGCAGTCAGGGCAGCTATGGGAAGGTTTCATATCCCTGCCAGTGCAATGAAATTGTTGGGACATAGCGATCTAAATACAACTCCGGGATATATTTATAATCCACTGACAGAAAAAGAAACTTACGATCTTGTATCAAAAGCATTGTAAACTGTCTTCAAAACAACAGGCACAAAGAAAAAACGGAAACCCTGATATTTCAATGGTTTCCGTTTTCTTAAATCGAGCTGCTGACGGGAATCGGACCCGTGACCTCCGCACTACCAATGCGACGCACTACCGACTGTGCTACAGCAGCATCACGCTCATCTCTGAGCCTTGAATAGTTTATCACGCTGGCCGTCTTTTGTCAACCTCTCTTTTATTAAAATCATATTTTTTTACGGGATTACTGACCTGCCGGATAAGAAGCCATTGATATACTTTTATCCCAGTCTCTGTCTTACAATCTCATAAGCCAGAACACCGGCCGCCACAGAGGCATTCAGCGAATCAATATCTCCCTTCATGGGAATGGATGCCGTAAAATCACATTTTTCCCGCACCAGACGGCTGACTCCCTCTCCCTCATTTCCTATCACAAGTCCAATGGGTCCGCGCAGATCCAGACGGTACATAAGCTCTCCCCCCATGTCTGCACAGACAAACCAGAGACCTTCCTTTTTAAGTTCATCAATTGTCGCTGCAAGATTTGTTACTTTGGCAACCGGTGTGTAATTAACCGCACCGGCTGAAGTACGCGCCACCACTGGCGTCAATCCTACCGCACGTCTTTTCGGAATAATCACACCATGGGCTCCCGCCTGGTTGGCTGTACGGATAATTGCCCCCAGATTGTGAGGATCCTCAATTCCGTCCAGGATGAAAAGGAATGGCTGCTCTCCTTTATCTCTCGCTGCCTTCAGCATATCGGATATTTCTGCATACGAATAGGCCGCTGCAACGGCTATGACCCCCTGATGTTTACCTGTTTCCGAAAGCTGATCCAGCCGTTCCCGTGAGACAAACTGAAGCAGGGTATCCTGTTTTTTTGCCTCTCTGACAATAGTGCGAACGGGCCCGTCCTGACATCCGTCCAGAACAAACAGTCTGTCTATGGTCTTTCCGGCCCTGAATGCCTCCAGAACGGCGTTTCTTCCCTCTATCTTACTCTCCTCAATTCCCATCTTTTCCTCATTTCTCCTCAGTCTCCGGAGGCGGCAGTTCTCCCAGACGGTCAAGCCCCGTCCCCAGCAGAAAAGCCATGCGCTCAAACTGCTCTGTCAGATAAAGATATCCCATCAGAGCTTCAAAGCCAGTTGCCATGCGGTAATCTTTCATGGAGGCATGTTTTGGCATGGTAGCTGATTTTGCATTTCTTCCCCGGCGGTAAGCTGACTTCTCCTCCTCAGTCAGCTCATCCTCCAGGATTCTGTAAAAATTTGCCTGCGCCTCCGCTTTCACAAGGCCGGCCGTCCGCTTATGCATCTTGCTGACCTGCGTGTTACCCCGATTCATAACAAGGGTCCGGATAGCCACCTCATAAACCGCGTCCCCGATGTAAGCCAGCGCCAGAGGAGAATACTCCTCCGGCTTTACCGGCTTCAGATGCAGCATCTCCTTAAAACAGTTCAGGCACGTTTCCATTTCACGCCTTCCCTCGTATCTTCCAGGACAATACCTTTTTCAAGAAGAGTATTTCTTATCTCATCCGCTCTGGCAAAATTCTTTTCCTTTCTTGCCTGCTGGCGTTCTTCTATCAGCTTTTCGATCTCACTGTCAAGAATCTCTTCTTTCACTTCTGTGATGATTCCGAGAACATTGCAGAGCTTCTCCAGAGTCTCCTTCATAAATGAGATGTATTCTTTTGTAGACTCCGCAGAAACCGTAGAATTGCTCAGCTTCACAAGCTCAAATATGGCAGAAATCGCATCGGCCGTATTGAAATCATCGTCCATGGCCTCCTCAAATTTCGTCACAAAACCACGGGCAGTTTCACAAGCCTCCTGCTCTCCGGGCAAAATTGCTCCCTCTCGCGCATCTGCCAGAAAATCCCGCTGACGCTGTGCTGCCGTGCGGATACGCTCCAGCCCGTTCTTTGATGCCTCCATCAGTTCCGCGCTGAAATTCAGCGGACTGCGGTAATGAGCACTCAGCATGAAGAAACGCAGTACCTGCAGATCATACTTTTCACTGATCTCCCGTACCGTAAAGAAATTCCCCAGAGACTTGGACATCTTTTTATTGTCTATATTCAGAAACGCATTGTGCATCCAGTAAGTTGCAAAAGTCTTTCCATTGGCAGACTCACTCTGTGCAATCTCATTTTCATGATGCGGGAATACCAGATCTTCGCCGCCTGCATGAATGTCAATGGATTCGCCCAGATATTTTTTGGACATAACAGAGCATTCGATGTGCCATCCCGGACGTCCCTCGCACCAGGGGGACTCCCAGTAAGGCTCTCCCTCTTTCTTCGGCTTCCAGAGAACGAAATCCGTCGGATCCTCCTTATCCTCTTCGCCCGTTACTTTTATCTCACGAAAACCGGACTGGAGATCATCCAGATTCTTATGAGAAAGCTTCCCGTATTCTTTAAACGATCTGGTCCGGAAATAAACCGTTCCGTCCCCGCCCACATAAGCATGACCTTTTTCAATCAGCTCGGAAATCATATCCAGCATGCCGCAGATCTCTTCCGTCGCCTTGGGATGTGTAGTAGCCGGCTTAACATTCATCATCTCCATATCTTTTTTGCACTCCGCAATATAGCGCTCTGATATGGTATGGGCATCCACACCCTCCTCAATGGCCTTTTTAATAATCTTATCATCGACATCCGTAAAATTGGATACATAATTGACATCGTATCCCTTATACTCGAAATACCGACGCACCGTGTCAAACACGATCATCGGCCGTGCATTTCCAATGTGAATATAATTGTATACCGTAGGACCGCATACATACATCTTTACCTTACCCGGCTCAAGCGGAACGAATTCCTCTTTCGTCCGTGACAGCGTATTAAATATTTTCATATCTGTTAATCTCCTCTTCCTGTTTCCAGTCCGGCATATATTTTTCAAAACATTCTGTCCGAAAAAATCACAGCAGATCATCTTCTTCCGGATCCGGAGCAGCTTCCTCCCCGGCCCGGCAGACAGCACATCCGCCGCACCCGGCTGCCATCATTTCTCTATCATAGCAGTAATTCTCTACCTGCGTCAACAGGGTAATCGCCTGAGCTGAAATTCCTTCCCCGTTTCCGGTAAATCCAAGACCTTCCTCTGTAGTGGCCTTCACACTTACCTGCCCCTCAGAAATTCCCAGCGCCAGGGCAATGTTTTTCGCCATCTGCGGCCGATAAGCAGAGAGCTTGGGCCTCTGTGCGATGATCGTAGCATCAATATTTTCTATTATATACCCTTTCTCATCCAGAAGTGATCCCACTTTTTTGAGAAGCTCTATACTGGAAATGCCCTCATATGCCGGATCTGTATCCGGAAAATGCTGGCCGATATCTCCCAGTGCCGCAGCCCCAAGAAGCGCATCCATCACTGCATGAACCAGCACATCCGCATCCGAGTGCCCCGCCAGCCCTTTCTCATACGGTACATCCACGCCTCCAAGAATCAGCCGCCGGCCGGCTGTCAGTCGGTGCACATCGTATCCCTGTCCGATTCTCATATTCTTTATCCTTTCCTTCCTCTGCCTTTAAATATGGCATACTCCTGCTGCACCCTCTTCATGCATTCCGGAATATGCCCTTTCATGCCTTTTTCTTTTTTGAAATTCTACACAATAATGCGGACTCTCCGCTCTATACACCTTAAATCCACATCGCTCTGATACTGACAGCTTTCCCCATCCACATGAACCGCCATGGGACGTTCCGTATGAATCTGCACTTCCCTGCATCGATACGTACGAATTCCTCTGTTATGCCTGCATTTAAAAAAAGCACGAATCAAAATGGACAATACCTCACGCTTGGAGGCATGACTTACAATGCACACATCCAGATTTCCGTCACTGCAGTCAGCCTTGGGTGCGAACCTGAATCCTCCTCCCTCACAGGGATGAAGCTGGACACTTATAAAATAGATATAATTGAATTCCACCCTCTTGATACCGTCAAGAAGAATGTATCCCTTTACCGGCTTCGCACTGAAATACTGAAATAACCCTGTCAGTATATATGGCATTCTGCGCATATGAAGGCGATTAAAAAAAGGTTTCAGGCGGGAATAGAGAAGACGATGACACACTGCCGCATCCAGTCCGATACCGGAACTGACAATAAATCTCCTGTGCCGCAGTACATCATCTCCATAGGTTATCACACCATAATCTATCTGACGGTAATAGCGCGGATTCAGGATTCTTCTGAGACTGCGAACAGGCGAGCGCTTCAGTTTAAGACTCCGGGCCAGATCGCTCCCTGTACCCGCCGGAATATACCCAAGTGTAATGAAGTCGGAAAAATTTATTCCATCCAGTACCTCATTCATCGTCCCGTCTCCGCCGATTACCACTATTACTCTGGGTTCCGCACATTTTTCTGTCAGAGCTTTGGCATACTCCGACGCCTGACCGGGACGCTCCGTCAAAAACGCCTGGTACTCCACCCCTTCCGGTTCCAGGCGCTTTTCAATCTTTTTCCAGATTTTGTATCCGTATCCGCTCCGCGAGGCTGGATTAATAATAAAATAATACATCACGGCCTCCATCCTTTTTATTTATTACCTTAAAATCACTCTGCAATTAGTATACCATACTTCCTAATAAATGATAAGAAAATTTCTATAAAATATTTTCAAAAAAGTATTGACAATTGGAACAATAAATATTATACTAACTAAGCAATCGCGAGTTGCGAAGCACACGGGGTCTTAGCTCAGCTGGGAGAGCATCTGCCTTACAAGCAGAGGGTCATAGGTTCGAGCCCTATAGGCCCCATCCAATCCTGTTAATGCGGATTGATATTTATTCATATGATATGGCGGAATAGCTCAGTTGGCTAGAGCATACGGTTCATACCCGTAGTGTCGAGAGTTCGAATCTCCCTTCCGCTACTTAAGGATTCCTGAGAACAGGAATCCTTTTTTATTCTCCGTGAGAAAGACCATTGCTTTGAGATTCTGTCTGACAGCAAAACAATGGCCTGCACTCTGTTTTTCTTATTGTAAATAACGCATTTTTTTATTATTTCCCAAGTCCCATCTCGTCCCTGACATCCTTAAAGCACTTCACTATAAAATCAATATCCTCTCTGGTATGCCCCGCACATACCTGTGTACGGATTCTCGCTTTCCCTCTGGGAACAACCGGATAAGAGAACGCTACCACATATACCCCTTTTTCCATCATCCGCTTTGCAAACTCTGCAGCAAGTCTTTCATCATACAGCATTACAGGCACACAGGGATGTGTTCCGGGGATGATGTCAAAGCCATTGTCCGTCAGAAGTTTTCTGTAATATGCCGTTACATCTTCCAGATGATCCCGGAGTGCAGTGCTTTCCCGGAGCATATCCAAAAGCTCGAGACTGGCACCAACAATAGCCGGAGCCAGTGTATTGGAAAACAGATAGGGACGGCTTCTCTGGCGAAGAAGATCTATGATTTCCTTCCGGCCCGAAGTGTATCCTCCGGAAGCACCTCCCAGTGCTTTTCCAAGTGTCCCCGTAATAATGTCCACACGACCTTCCACGCCATTATACTCCGGGGTTCCGCGCCCTGTCTTTCCGACAAATCCCACTGCATGACTGTCATCCACCATAACAAGAGCATGATATTTATCTGCCAGATCACATACTCCCCTCAGATTGCAGATAATACCGTCCATGGAAAAAACCCCGTCCGTGGCAATCAGTTTAATGCGGGCTCCGGCAGCGTCCGCCTCCTTCAGCCTTTCTTCCAGATCTCCCATATCATTATTTTTATAACGGTATCTCCTGGCTTTACACAGGCGAACACCATCAATGATAGAAGCATGATTCAGTTCATCACTGATTACCGCGTCCTCTTCTGTGAGGATCGTCTCAAACAGGCCGCCATTGGCGTCAAAACAGGAAGAATAAAGAATGGTATCGTCCGTGCCGAGAAACTCAGATATCTTTTTTTCCAGTTTTTTGTGGATATCCTGAGTTCCGCAGATAAAACGCACGGAAGCACATCCGTATCCTCTCTCGTCATATGTGCGCTTGGCCGCCTCAATAATCCTTTTATTATCTCCCAGCCCCAGATAATTGTTGGCACACATATTCAGAACTTCCCGGCCGTCCTCCAGTCTTACTCTGGCTCCCTGAGCAGATGCAATGGGTGCCTCTCCCTTAAACAGACCGGCCTCTCTGATATCTTCCACTTCCTTTGCATAAATACGTAAAATATCATTTTTTCGCTCCACGCTGTCTCTCCTCCTAATCATTAATATGCTCCCAGTTCAGAATAACCTTCCCTGACTGTCCGGAAATCATCGCTTCAAATCCCTTTTCATAATCACAAATATCAAACCGGTGGGTTATAATATCCGAAATATCCAGTCCCGCCTGAATCATCGTAGTCATCTTATACCACGTATCCCACACTTTTCTCCCGTAAATGCCCCGGATGTTTAACCCGTCAAATATTACGGTCTCCAGATCCACCTTCGATTCCCTGCCCTGAAGTCCCAGAAGGGCAATTTTGCCTCCGTGCTTCATATTGTGGACCATATCGGATAATCCCGCCTGGCTTCCTGACATTTCAAGTCCCACATCAAAGCCTTCTGTCATCCCAATGGATTTCATCACATCAGACAGTCTTTCCTCCCGCAGATTTACCGTTCTCGTTGCCCCCATTTTCTCTGCCAGCTCCAGGCGGTACGGATTTAAATCTGTGATTACCACATGACGCGCCCCGGCAAAACGTACAATAGCTGCAGCCATAATTCCGATAGGACCCGCACCTGTAATCAGGACATCCTCTCCCAGCACTTCATAAGACAGAGCAGTGTGAGCAGCATTTCCGAACGGATCAAAAATCGCATACAGCTCTTCCGGTATACCGGGGCTGCAGGGCCATACATTGGAAGCCGGTATTACCAGATATTCTGCAAATGCACCGTTTCTGTTTACCCCTACTCCCATGGCATCCTTGCAGTTTTCCTTGTGGCCCTCCAGACAATTACGACATTTTCCGCATGTAATATGTCCTTCCCCCGAAACCAGATCGCCGACCCGGAAGCCCTGAACACCTGCTCCCGTCTCCACAACCTCTCCCACATACTCATGCCCCGCTGTAAGTCCGACAGGAATAGTATGCTGTGCCCAGTCATTCCACTGATAAATATGTACGTCAGTACCACAGATAGCTGTCTTCCGGATTTTAATTTTTACATCATTCAGTCCGACTTCCGGAATCGGAACCCGCTTCATCCAAAGACCCGTCTCCGGTTTTTCCTTAACCAGCGCCCACATACAGTTATCCCCCATGATTTTCCCTCCCTGCTGTTAATTTATATAATCCGGTTTCATTGTTCCCCATATCATCATCATAAACGCAGATTTTCAAAATAGCAAGAACTTTTTCCGTATATGGCGTACATTTTTTCATTTTTTGTTTTTGTATCACGTACACATACAGTTGTTTTTCACAGAAAAACATTTATTTTGCTCATTTTTTTATGCAATTTACCATCATTTTTGATATCATAATCCTCCTCCTTTATGCGCTCCGAAAATACACATCATTTTTTTAACACTGTTTTCATATTCCTTAAAATATAAAGATTATATTTTTCTTTGCAAATCTATTAACCTTTTCTAAACCCTCTTGAAGTCCGTGTACTAGTATGCTATAATCAGAAAAATCACAGAAATGTTAAATTTATGTTAATTTTTTCGGCGAGATGAGGCTGATATATATGAAAAAATTTCTGAAAAAATATGGTCATTTCTGGATTCTCAGCTATGGATTTATTTACATTCCATGGTTTCTGCATCTGGAGAAAACCGTTACAAAGCATTACCATATCATGCACTCCAGGCTGGATGACCTGATTCCTTTCAATGAATTTTTTGTCATCCCCTACTTTTTATGGTTTGCTTATGTAGCCGCTGCCATTGTATGGTTTTTCTTTACAAACCGCGAGGACTATTATCGCCTGTGCGGCTTCCTTTTTACGGGAATGACTCTTTCACTGCTGATTTGTACCCTGTTTCCCAACGGGACTGATCTGCGGCCTGTTGTCGATCCCGACAAGAATATATGTTCATACCTTGTGTCTCTTCTCCATGAGGCAGATACATGTACCAACGTTTTTCCCAGTATACATGTATATAATTCTATCGGAACACATATTGCTGTTATGAAAAGCGAACGGCTGCGAAGCCATCGGCTGATCCGCGCGGCATCATTTATTCTGATGGTTTCCATCTGTATGGCTACAGTCTTTCTGAAACAGCACTCCATCATTGACGTAATTGGAGCTGTCCTTCTGTCCGCTGTCATTTATCCGCTCGTATATTCCGGCAGCACACAGAGTGAACGAAAAACAGAACCGGAGTTTATACGCTGATGCAGACAGCATGGACGCATCATTTCTGCACATAATGTTTTCCTCAGATGATGCGTCAAAAAAACAGGAACCATTTTTTCGGTTCCTGTTTTTCTATATATCGGCAATACTGCCTCTTTATTAGTTAAACCCGTAAAACTTCTGTGTGATCTTATAACAGGCGATTGACAGTTTTCTTCCTCCCTTGCCCGGAAGATTGATTCCCTGTCCCAGAAATCCCCAGCGCAGCCGGAGATAAAGAGGAAAATTTTTCTGCTTAAGGTACTGCCAGAGTTCTTTCTTTTTCTCCAGATTTTCTTTTGTTTCCGATCGGATAGCCAGAATTGAGCTGACCGTCATCATAATCTCCAGATAACGAACCATATAATGCCGCAGTTTTCTGTTCTGGATTTTTGTCACATCATAATAACCCAACATCAGCTTCGTTACCCGAATCTGCTGGTCCAGTCGGCCAATCATAACTGTTTCATTGACTGACTGATCGTCTCTGCCGATAAAATAGCGATAAAAATTCACATCCAGATAATATATAGATTTTACAAAAGGAAGCGGCTCATAGACGAATATATTGTCTACATAAAATGTATGCTTTGGAAGTTCCAGTCCGCATTCTCTCAGAAGTTCGGTGCGGTAAATAACGGAATGCATCAGGATATACTGACCAAGCATAAACATCTTTGTTCCGCTCCAGTCAATCAGCTCTTCACGCGGAAGCGCAGTCCGGTAATTCATAACTTTTTTCCGTCTGGCACCCTGTTTTTCATACACAAAATTAGTGACCAGCATGTCCAGTTCTGTCTCTTCTTCCTGCACGAAACGACGCAGCACAGCAAGTACCTGACGGTACGCATCTTCATTTACCCAGTCATCACTGTCCACCACTTTAAAATAAATTCCGGAAGCATTCCTCAGTCCCGTATTGACAGCCTCTCCATGTCCGCCGTTTTCCTGATGGATCGCCCGGCATATCCCCGGATATTTACGCTCATACTCATCGGCAATTTCCGCCGTGTTATCCTTAAATGAGCCATCATCCACAATCAGAATCTCCACTTCATCGCCGCCCGGCAGAAGGGACTCAATACAGTGCCGCATATAAGCAGCTGAATTATAGCAGGGAATTGCGATTGATAAAAGCTTCAACGTTCCAAATCCTCCATCTCCTCATTTACGCGGTCCTCACAGGAACGCATTGCCAGAATCGTCTGTTCCATAAGCCGATCCAAATCCCAGCCCAGCAGCTCAGCCCCATTCTTTATAACATCTCTGGAACAGCCTGCCGCAAATCTCTTATCCTTGAACTTTTTCTTCAGACTGGAAACCTCCATGTCTTTTGTGCTCTTTGAGGGACGCATCTTCGCAGCTGCCCAGATAAGACCTGTCAGTTCGTCAGTGGAGAAAAGTATTTTTTCCATCTCATGCTCCGGTACTGTGTCTGAACAGATGCCATATCCATGGCATACAACAGCGTGAATGAGGTCATCCTCCGCTCCTCCGGCTTTCAGAAGCTCCGGTGCTTTTTGACAGTGCTCATCAGGATAAAGTTCAAAATCAATGTCATGAAGCAGTCCGGCAATCCCCCAGAAATCTTTCTCGTCCCCGTAGCCCAGTTCATCCGCATACCATCTCATCACACCCTCTACCGTAAGAGCGTGCAATATATGAAAAGGCTCTTTATTGTACTGTCTGAGAAGAGCCATCGCCTGTTCTCTGTTCAGCGCTGTTTTCATCCTGCATTTTTCCTTTCTTTCGTAATTATTATTTTCCCATCTAATAGTTATATCAAAATCTCAATCTAAAATAAAGTGCAATTTATGTAAAATTCAGTTATGTTTTTATTACGAAAACACATGTCTGCCGCAATTTTTATCTTCACACGGCAAACGCGTCCAGGCATATCCTGAAATACCAGAGATAGTCTGCCTTTTCTGTCTCCTCCGCCGTATAGATGGGATACACTGCAACCTGTTTCCCTCCAACGGAGTAGAAGACGCTTCCCACTGCCATCCCCTTCTCAACAGGTGCCTCCAGCTCCTTCGGATATTCATATCTGATAACCGGTTTTTCTCCCTCTTTTAGGAGCACTTTCAGGGTCTGCTCTTCCCTGTCAAGATTTAACGAGAGAGACACACTGTCCTGCCTTCCGTTTTTTACCGGAATTCTCGGGAATTCCTTTCCCCTCTCAAATATTTCACACATCTCATAGGAATTGAACGCGTAATTTGCCAGTACACGCATATCCTCCCATTTATAAGTCTTGTGGGGAGGCCAGCCGCATCCCAGGAGTGCAACAGCAAATGCTTTGTTTCCGTCCTCCAGAGCAGCCACATAACAATATCCTGCACCAGCCGTAAATCCTGTTTTCCCGGACAATGCCTCCGGCATCATAGACAGCAGAGCATTGTGATTTGCAAGATAAAAGGATCTTTTTCCCGTTTCGTCTGCAACTGTGCGAGACTGTGTACGGGTAATTGCAAGAAACTCTTCCCGTTTAGGAGACTGATAAACGCAGTAACGCATAATGAGAGCCAGATCTGCAGCTGTAGTGGAATGAATGTTTCCATTTTCCCCTTCTCCATCCAGACCATTGGGTGTCACAAAAAATGTATCACGGCACCCTATGTCCCGGGCCTTCTGGTTCATCATCCCGGCAAATCCCTCAACAGAACCGCCGATATGCTCCGCAACTGCTACGGCTGAGTCATTATGTGATTCCAGCATGAGAGAATACAGAAGATCTTCAAGACGATATCTCTCCCCCTCCCGAATACCCATCTGAACATCGGGCATGGAGGCAGCCAGAGCAGACACCTCCACCAGATCATCCATATTTCCCTGCTCAAGAGCCAGTATGCAGGTCATTATTTTTGTCGTACTTGCCATGGGCCTTTTCGTATTTTCTTCCTTCCCATACAGAATACGCCCTGTCTTCAGATCAAGAATAACAGCCGACTGCGCATTCAGCTTCAGCTCTGTTTTTGCCGGAGCATGCTCTTCACGGACATTTCCGGCCTCTTCCATCTGTCCAAAACTAACAGCCGCTCCGCAGGCAGACCTGAGCGGCAAAAATGCCAGAACAGCACCGGCCAGCAGAGCGGCTGCAATATTTTTTATTCTTCTTTTCATTCTCCGTCCCCCGCTTCTCTCTCAGGCTACTATATGAAAGAAGAATAAATTTTATGAAAAGACAGGTTTCAGTTTCCACCCTTTCCCATTCTGTCAAGAGGCACATTAAGTGCCTCTGTCCCCGGCAGAGCAAAACGCCCGTTTGCTATAATCGCAGTTCTCTCCCCGTCAGCGCCCACAGCCTCAATGGAATCCAGCTCTGAATAGGGAAGCGTGATATCTGTATGGCAATTAAAATATGCTTCCTGCGGATTTTCATGTCTTTGAACCGAAAACGCATTCTCCCGGGCTTTCATTTCTTTCCCGTCAGGATTATAAATAGGACAGTCCTCCATTCTGCTGTAGCACGTATCTCCCACCGCAAAATGAGGCCCCATCTTTTCCGCGATCAAAATCGGAAATTTGTCCAGAATCCCGTACCTTCCGGCAACCTCATATGCTGTTGTGTTAGTTCCGATAGCAAATTCTCCCATAGGAAGAAATTCGTGATTCTTTAAAATAACCTGCTTTACCAGATCCCGGCACTCTTTCTCTGAGTCAAAATTTCTGCATGTACAGGATACTGTCTTACCATCCTTAAACTCTATCTCAAGATCCCGGAACTGAAATTCTCCGATGTATACACTCCCTACATGCAGAATACCCGATGTTCCGGCAAGCAGAGGAGATGTAAACACCTCCCCCACCGGAATATTGACATCTGCCACGCAATTCTCAAAATTTGTCTCCTTCTTCGGATCTCTCAGAGGAGGAAGGCAGACTGTAAGCCAGGTGCGATTCCCGTCACGGCCACGGATTTCAACTCTGTCCGCTTTATCCAGGGCATCAATAATTTTCTGCTGAATATCCCGGTACAATTCATAATCCAGCGTATTAATGCGGATCGTCTCTCGGAATATATCCTCAAAGTCCGGTCCGATCTCAGGAACAGGAAATGCAATAATTGTAAAGCTAGTCTCCGTTCCGGGGATAAAGGAATCAATAATCCCCATAGCTTCCGATGAATAAGAAAGCAGAAGCTTTTCCTGCTTTTCGCTGAGAGAAAACGCCTCACTTTTATTTATGGGTTTAAATGTCCTCTCCCCAAAGGTTTCCACCACCGCCGGCCCCGCATATCCGGCAGCAAGCTCCCTCTGCTCCTCATATGCAACCCGGAGCACTGACAGCTTTCTCTCTTTAAATGCCTTATCCAGATATATTGCATTGTCATAACGATGGTCATACTCATACTGCCTGTTTGCAGGAGTGCCATAATATCCGTTTGTCCGGGAAGAAGCTCGATTCATTGTTCCCACCGCTGCACGGACCAGCACAGGTTCAAGGCCCATTCTGCGGAAATTTTCAACTGCCCTGCGGATCATCCTTTCAAATCCGATAGGATAACGCAGCTGAACTGTCTTTTTGTTTTCATAGCTCCGGCCGGTAGCCGCAAAGCCCTTTCGATACCCCTCCGTGTAAGTATCCGCCATCCGGCATATCATTTCCTCGGGAAGAGACGCCAGAAAAACGGACATTTCCTTTTCCGTATCAGAAATATACTCCCCGTATCTGTAGAGATACCGCACATCCGACAGATCACTGTCCATCACAATTGATAAAGCAAAATCAAGAGACGGATCCAGAGTCTCACGGATTCTGTATGTCAGGGTCACATCGCAGTAATCGCTGACATAGTAGTAAAGAGCCTCTTTAAGCTCCTCAAGCTTTGGCTCCTCTTCCTCAAAAAGATTGTAAACCTCTATGAATATCTCTTCCAGTATAGTAAGATCTGTCAGACGGCTCTCGTAGGCATACACAATTCCGCTCCGAATCTCCGTATACAGAAAAGAAAGCAGCGGGCCGTACTGCACGCCCAGAATACGGGAAGCATATGCCGGGTTGGCATAGCTCTCATCGTAATTTTCAGGAAGGACATCCCTGTAGAGCGCCTTATTCAGTTTCTCAAGTTCTGCCAGTCCCATGACTGCCAGCTCCCCGTTTTTCTGTTTCTCATACGT
Organism: uncultured Lachnospiraceae bacterium; assembly: GCA_944384125.1. Taxonomy (GTDB): domain Bacteria; phylum Bacillota; class Clostridia; order Lachnospirales; family Lachnospiraceae; genus Otoolea. The sequence continues at coordinate 37,802 of CALWSF010000023.1, forward strand.
ATCTTCAAGGAGCATTATAAATTCAGCTGTTCCGATAAAATAATTCCTGTATACATCAGAAACACTTGTCTCATCGAAAATACGGCCAATCCGTTCAGCCGCCAGCTCATGCCGCCCGGCTACTGCCTCATTCTCCTCCCGAAATAAATCCCAGTATTTCATCGTCTTTACCTCCTGAATCCAATCAGAATTATTACCAGCCAGAGAATTACCATCACTCCGCCAACGACTGTTCCTATCCGGGCCAGCAGATAATTTTTTTCCTCCTCCCGGAAAGAACGCTTCCCATATATGAGAGAGGCGCAGGAAAATAAAAGACTGGAAAAACACATGGAAATAGCTCCCAGCGGCGTATTTCCCTGATTTCTGACACTGATTACCATGCCGGCCACACCCAGAACCAGGCTTACTGCTGCCAGACCGACACACCAGTAACTGTTTTCTGCCATCGGTTTTCTGATATAGGAAATACGGTTATCTGTTTGATGCTCCATTCTTCCAACGCCTCCTGACTATCCGTATAAATGACACTGACAGATATCCTGTCACGCCTCCAAGTGTATTTAAAAACATATCATCCACATCAAAGCTTCCAATCTTAAAAACCAGCTGAACCGTTTCAATAAAAAAACTCATGAGAAAACTCAGAAGAAACGTATTATACCATATACGGCCTCTCCGGCTTATGATTGGCAGAATAAAACCAAATGGCACAAAACACAGTACATTTCCCAGTGTATTGAGCAGAAATGCACGCATCCCCAGAAGCTCCCTGTAACGATAAAATCTTTTTATCTCCTTAAACAGTACAAGGTTATAAGCATACTCCGCATGTCCGGAGCGGCCGAACCCATCTGAAAAAAACATAAAATAAGTCAGCGACACCAGATAACAGACAAACATAATCCAACATATTTTCTGATGCAGCCTCGTCCGTTTAAACATAATTTCCCCATCACAATCTATCAGTCTTGTATCCACCGTCAACTGCGGAAAAAGGCATCCGCTCCTCATCTGCGGATGCCAGATATTATCTAAAAAGTAATTTCCGACTTGCGTTTTAAAAGAACAGCCCCGCTGACTATCGCCATCACACCGGCCGTTACTCCACACACAATAATTACGCTCCCAATCACAAGATTGATTACGCCGGCTCCCCGCATTGTTTTATAGATCCTCTCCATAAGCAGACATCTCCTTCCAGTCCCTCACAGCCGTTTCACAGCGGCCGCCGGACACACTCAACTTTGCCGTCCGAGCCTATGCCGAAGCCAGCGCACTCATCGACCGGACAGCCTGTTATTTTACTCCATACTGATCATAATATGCATCTATTGCCGCTTTCAGACCATCATCTATCACGATGCGGCCCTGACACTCACGGTTGTAAAGGTGTTCCACCACATCCGCCATTGTTACGATAGCCGCGGTCGGAAAACCATATTCATCGCGGATCTCCTCAAGTGCACTTTTCTCGCCTTTTCCTCTCTCCATACGATTCAGAGATACAATAAGACCCTTAATCTCCACATCTGCCTGTGCCCGGATAATCGGGAATGTTTCCTCAATAGACTTGCCGGATGTGGTAACATCCTCTATAATAATCACTCTGTCTCCGTCCTTCAGCTTACTGCCGAGAAGGATTCCGGTATCTCCATGATCCTTTACCTCCTTGCGGTTGGAGCAGTAACGGACCTCTTTTCCGTAAAGCTCACTGATTGCCATGGCTGTTGCCACTGACAGAGGAATTCCCTTGTAAGCAGGCCCGAAAAGAACATCAAAATCCAGACCGTAATTATCGTGAATGGCCTTTGCATAGTATTCTCCCAGACGTCTCAGCTGCATTCCTGTGACGTATGCGCCGGCATTCATGAAAAACGGAGACTTTCTCCCGCTTTTTAATGTAAAATCGCCGAATTTCAGCACTTCACTTTCGACCATAAAGCCGATAAAATCTTTCTTATACTGTTCCATGTATATTTATCCCTCCGTATCCGCTTTCGCTACCGCTCCGATAAGTTCATTTATATCCTGTATGCCGTACAGATTCATGTAATCTTCAATTCCTCTTACAATATCCTCCGTGGCGTATGGATTATGGAAATTTGCCGTTCCGACAGCTACTGCCGTCGCTCCTGCCAGAATAAACTCTATGGCATCATCCGCCGTCATAATACCGCCCATGCCGATAATGGGAAGTTTCACTGCCTGCGAAACCTGATAAACCATGCGGACTGCCACAGGCTTCACGGCCGGTCCGGAAAGACCACCCGTACGGTTGGCCAGAGCAAATTTTCTCTTATGAATATCAATTTTCATTCCGGTCAGAGTATTGATCAGAGAAAGCGCATCCGCTCCCCCTGCCTCGGCGGCCTTTGCCATTACCGTTATATCCGTGACATTGGGGCTCAGCTTCATAATAACAGGCTGCTTCGCATGGCGCTTTACTTCCCTGGTAATCATCTCCACTGCCTTCGGATCCTGGCCGAAAGCAATACCTCCCTCCTTGACGTTGGGACAGGAAATATTGATCTCCAGCATATCCGCCGGCTGGTCGCCAAGTTTTTCCACAACATCAATATAGTCTTCTGTCGTTTTTCCGCACACATTTACAATTATCTTTGTATCAAACTGCCTGAGAAACGGAAGATCTCTCGATGCAAACACATCAAATCCCGGATTCTGAAGACCGATGGCATTGAGCATACCGCCGTATACCTCAGCGATGCGGGGCGTCGGATTTCCCGGCCACGGCACATTGGCCACGCCTTTTGTAACCACGGCTCCCAGATGATTAAGATTTACCATCTCTCCATATTCTGCGCCGGAACCGAAAGTGCCTGATGCCGTCATGACAGGATTTTTCAGTTCTACCCCTGCAAGATTTACTTTCGTGCTAATCATAAATCCACCTCCTGCGCCGGGAAGACAGGACCGTCTTTACAGATCCGCCTGTTGTGTACATTGCTGTGAGAATCCACATCTCTGGTCTTACATACACAGGCAAGGCAGGCACCGATCCCGCATGCCATCTTCTCCTCGAGAGAAATATAACAGGGAATACCTTCTTTTGCCGCATATTCCTTCAGGGCACGGAGCATAGGTGTAGGACCGCAGGCATACATCACATCAGCCGACAGGCCGTTCTCCCTGATGGCATCCAGAACATTCCCATGGCTTCCGACGCTTCCGTCCTCCGTAGCAACGAATACTTCCCCATACGCTTCAAACTCGTCCCGCAGAAAGAGATTTTCATCCCGGTATCCCAGAATAATCTGCTTTTCACAGTTTAACTGTTTTGCCAGTTCCAGCATGGGCGGTATCCCAATTCCGCCTCCAATGAGAAATACATTTTCTCCTTCCCGGGGAAAACCGTTTCCAAGAGGTCCCATTATGTCAATGGGATCTCCCGATACATATCCTGAAAACTCCTGCGTACCTGCACCCGCAATCCGGTAAACAATGCGCAGACGTCCTTCCTCCGGGTCCGCCTCACAGATGCTGATAGGCCGCGGCAGAATCCGCGAACCGTCCCGGCTGTAAACGGCAATAAACTGTCCCGGCTTTGCAGAAGCAGCCATCTCTGTAATAATCCACATGCTGAAAATTCCCGGTGCCAGTTCCTCCTGGCTGTAAACCACTGCCGTTTCCTTTTTCTGTGCCATGTGCGCCTCCTTTACAGTACACTTCCGATATCAGCAATCATATCAACAACCGCCTGTCTCGCCGCATCGCCGAAATGATCGGCGCCGAACGAAGCATACTGCTCTTTTTTGTATGCTGCAATGATGCCACGGGAAGAATTGACAATAGCGCCCAGACCATCTTCATTAAAACAATACCGGAGATCCTGAGCCGTCGCTCCCTGTGCTCCGTATCCCGGCACAAGAAAATATGTTTTCGGCATAAGGCGGCGGAGAATCCGGCTCATCTCAGGGTAAGTAGCCCCCACAACAGCTCCCACATTGCTGTACTCGCCATCCATCGAAGCCTCGCCCCATTCAACCACTTTCTCGGCTACCAGCTCGTAGAGCGGCCGGCCGTCTATCACTCTGTCCTGGAACTCTCCGCTGGAGGGATTTGATGTTTTAACAAGTACAAAGATTCCGCGATCACACTGACTGCATACATCCACAAACGGCTTAACCCCGTCTGTACCCAGATACGGATTTACCGTAACAAAATCAGAGTGAAACCCTTCATATGTCCGGCTTTCAACCTGCACGGTTCCCAGATGCCCTGCAGCATACGCAGCAGACGTGGATCCGATATCGCCGCGCTTTACATCGCCGATCACAAGCAGTCCCTTGTCCTGACAATACTTAACTGTCCTTTCATAGACTTTGAGCCCCTCAATGCCAAACTGCTCATACATGGCAATCTGCGGCTTTACAGCAGGGATCAAATCAGCAGTTGCATCCACAATCGTTTTATTGAACTGCCAGACCGCCTCAGCAGCTCCCTCGAGAGTCTCCCCCAGCTCCTTAAACGCTTTCTCCTTTACCTGCTCCGGAATATAGCCAAGCATGGGATCAAGACCCACACAGATGGGGGCCTTTGTCTTCTGAATCTTTTCAATTAACTTGCTAACCATCACATTTTCCTCCGGGATTCATTCGTATAATCTCATATATTCTATCATAACTGCTATAGCGTTTCAAGACAGCGATTTCCCTTTTATTTTCCAAAAAAGCGCTGCCTCTCCTCAGTGGAGAGACAGCGTAGCAACATAGTCTCCGTTTTTATATGTTTTAGATGCAAAATGCTCATCCGTAACAGTCTCCAGTTCCATCCAGAGTTCCTCCGCCGCCAGCATGATGTGGGAAAGCATAATACCTATGCTGAACTCCCGCATTGCACGTGCGGATTTACCCGGTATTCTGTTTTTCTGAGCAAAAACATAAATCCGATCTGAATAGACGATAAACCGCCAGGGCTGCGAATTAAAAGCAGATGGAGCCAGTCTCGCTGCCCGCAGTATGGTCTTCATCTGCTCGCCGGCCTCCTCCTTGAATATGCACAGCTCATTTAACGGCAGCCGCTTGGCCAGCGGACTCTCCCGGTAAAGTCTTCCCTCCGGATATCCGAATGCCACAAGCATCATACACTTTTTACCATTTTTCGATTTCACAGAAGGATGGGAGCCGCCCAGATAGCAGGTACCGAGACCCTTGACCGTCATATAGAGCACCATCTGCTCCATTATATAGCCGGCATTTCTCTCGCTTCCCTCTTCCTGCTCCGAATAAATCGCCAGATAGTAAGGCGCTTCTGCTTTCCAGAGCCCCTTTACCCCGGCTTTTCCCTTTGTGTTATCCAAAATATCCAGCTCCGTGCGGATTCTGTCATTCAATCTGGAGGTCTTTTCAAAATAAGAACGTATCTGCGCCAGGAGCTTTTCAGGAACCTCTTTATCCGTATATTTTCTAACAGAATGACGACATCCTATCGCCTCATAAAGATTCATCATGCTCTCCCCTCCCTGTCCCAAATCCGGCATCTAAATAAGTCCTGATACCATAGGAACCACTATTACTGTAAGCAGTCCTGCCACCGCAATAGCCAGACTGCTCATCGCTCCCTCTATCTCTCCCAGCTCCAGCGCCTTGGCCGTTCCAATCGCATGGGCGGCTGTTCCCAGAGCCAGTCCCTTTGCCATTGGCTCCTCGATCTTCAGCACCCCAAAGAGCCAGTCGGCAATAATATTTCCAATAATTCCTGTTACAATAATACTGACAACCGTCAGAGTGACAATTCCTCCTGCTTCCTCACTGACTCCCATTCCAATAGCAGTTGTGATTGATTTTGGAAGCAGCGTCACATAATGTGCATGCTCAAGGCTGAATGCACGGGACATCACATAAATGCTCCCGGCACTTCCGGCCACTCCGGCAAAAATCGATGCCGCCACAGCCATGCCATGCTTTTTCAGAAGCGAAAGCTGACGGTAAAGAGGTATCGCCAGGCATACGGTTGCAGGTGCCAGAAAATAACTCAGGTAAACTGCCCCTCTATTATATTCATCATAATCCACGTTAAATACTGTCAGAAACAGAATAACTGTCAGAATTGCCACAAGCAGAGGATTGAACACAGCCAGCCCCGTCTTTTTTCTGAGCCACATTCCAAACAGATAGGCTCCCACACTGACCAGCATTCCAAAATAGAGTGAGGCGTGAATCAAATCATTCATTTTTCTTTTCCTTCTTTCCGTTTTTCCGAATCACGCTCTGTGCCACACTGCCTGTAACCGCCATGACGAACACGGTTGATACCACTGTGATGACCGTCAGGGGAATCAGGATAGACTTGGCTTCTTCCACACTGTCCAGAAGTCCCACTCCTGCCGGTATAAACATAAGCGGCATGGTCTCCAGAAAAAAATCCCCCATTGTGGAAACATCTTCCTCGCGAATCCATCCGGTACACAGGAAAATAAGCAGAAGAAAGAGACCGTACACTCCGGCAGGCACTGGCAGAGGCAGCAGATAATTAAGTATTTCTCCGATTACCGTAATCCCGAAAATAATTACCAATTGCTTTAAATATTTCACATTCTCTGCTCCTCTCATAATTATGCCGACATCTGTGTCCGAAGCTGCCCCGGCAGACTGTATGGAAACATCTGCCTGAGCTGTACTCGTTTTATTCTATCACTCGTTTTTTTATTGGACAAGATGAAAAAGTAGCATATTTTCTTTAAAATTTCTTGAATTTTTTGCTTCATATGTACTATACTGTTACCGGCTCCGTAAAAACACGGATCCCCTGTTTATAAACAGTAAAATATACATAAAAACTCAGGAGATTTTTAATGAAACTGATCCATACTGCACAGCTTGATGCCCGGCAGAAAAATGAAATTGAAAAGCTGATAACAGCCTGCAGAAAATACCGTCCGACGGGAATTTCCTTCCCCTTTGATGATGCATCTGTATTCTGTCTTCTCTATGACCCCTCACTGGTGTGTGCACTTGCCCTCTCTCTTCCTTCAGACCCCGAAATACCGGCTGAATGCACTGCCTTCACTCTGCCCGGCCGGAGAGGAGAAGGTCTTTTTACCTCCGCTATGGATAGTATTTCCGACCGGATTGACGATTATGATCTTCTTTTTCCGGCTGATCACAGAGATCCGGATACTCTCCTGGCGCTCAGTGCCATGGGAGCTGAACGGATTTCTGATGAATACATGATGGAATGTGAGCTTTCCGGAAAGGATTTTTCTTCTTTACCCAATCCGCCTCTGCCAATTACAGAGAATAATACCCATATTTTTATTGATGAAACATCTGACGCAGAAGGAACCGTTACCCTGACCTTTAATCTCTTTGCCGGTTCCCCCCGAAAACAGTCCCCTGACGCACTTTGCCGTACCGCCCTTTTTCATCAGTCAGAAAGGGCCTGCTTCTACGATTTTTCAGTAAAAAAAGAACTCCGAAGACAGGGAATCGGGCAAAAGCTTCTGCTCCATGTTCTTCTGCTGCTTCACAGACGCGGCGTGTCATCCGTCTTTCTGCACGTTTCAGGCAGCAATACTGCAGCGGTCTCTCTCTACAAAAAAACAGGATTTCAGATTACTGAAACCCTGTCTTACTATCTCTACTGATATCAGAGACATCCAGGCGTCTCTATTTCTGTACCACTAATCCCTTCTCCTCAATCTTACGGCGAATATCCAGCATCTTCCAGTCTGTCTTTGCTATAATCTCAGCACACTTTTTCAGTTCTCCCCCGATCTCAGTGGAATCCATATCATCCAGGTGCTTTTTGTATTTCAGCTGATGATCAAGGCTGGCCCAGAAATCCATGGCAATTGTCCTGATCTGAACTTCAACACGAATCTGTTTTTTCGAATCGGAAAAAAAGACCGGCACCTCCACGATCATATGGTAGCTTCGATATCCGTTCTCCTTGGGCGAACGGATATAATCCTTCACAGCAACAATCGTGACATCATCCTGTCTCGCCAGCATACGGCTGATCTCATAAATATCATCAATAAAGGAGCAGATTACCCGAATACCGGCAATATCATCCAGATTCTGCATCATGGACTCCACTGACAGCGGAAGCCCTCTCCTCTGGAGCTTTTCAATAATACTGGCCGGCTTTTTAATCCGCGCTTTGATCATCTCAATGGGATTTCTGGAATTTCTGATCGAAAGTTCATCGTTGAGAACCTCCAGCTTTGTTTTAACTTCCCGAATCGCACAATTGTACTGCATCATGCTCTCCTGGAACTGCTTGGCTGTACTCAAAAGCTTTTCGGGGACCTCAAACGGCTGTGGTGTATTAACTGCAAACTGGCTGAGCGCACCGTTGGGATTCTGATCAAAATTCATTCTCAACACCTCTTATAACTGCCTTATTGTATGTTCCAAATTATTATACATGATGCGACAAAAAGAAACAATGCTGAGAATCATTAAATTTCACGAAATATAACGTCCCGCTCTGACCGCCGAAACACTAAACCGGCCTGTTTTCTGTCAGTCTGTATATTAAAGAGCTTCAATAACATCAGCTGCCTTATCCAGCCATGGACTCTCTATACTCTCCACAGCTCCCCGATCCACACTTGAGGCAATTTCCGGATTTACCGGAATGCGTGCCAGTACCGGTATCCCGTAAGACTCTGCCGTCTCCTCTATATGGCTCTCCCCAAACACAGAGATCTTTTTGCCGCAGTCAGGACATTCCAGATAGCTCATGTTCTCCACCAGACCGATGATCGGAATATCCATCTTCTTTGCCATGTTTACTGCCTTTGCCACGATCATGGACACAAGATCCTGCGGCGAAGTCACAACAATGATGCCATCCAGCGGAAGAGACTGGAATACTGTCAGCGGCACGTCTCCGGTTCCCGGCGGCATATCAACAAACATATAATCGATATCTTTCCAGAGCGCCTCTCCCCAGAACTGTTTAATCACGCCTCCCACAATGGGACCGCGCCAGATAACCGGATCCGTCTCATTTTCCAGAATCAGGTTGGAAGACAGAATCTCAACGCCGGAAGCGCTTGCCCGGGGAATCATCAGCTGATCCGCCGTTACCCCAACCATACCATGAAGACCAAATGCCTTGGGAATGGACGGACCTGTAATATCCGCATCGAGAATACCCACTTTATTTCCTCTCTGACGCATCTTACAGGCCATCAGGGAGGTTACCAGTGATTTTCCCACTCCTCCTTTGCCACTGACTACACCAATTACTTTTTTAACAGAACTCTGCGGATTCAACGGCTCCAGAAAACTTTCCTGAGTCCGGCTCTCGCAGTTCTCACTGCAGCTTGAGCAGTTGTGGTTGCAATTTTCGCTCATTTCTTTTCTCCTTTTTGTTCTAAACCTGTTTTCAGGCCGCCGGGATGCACCTGCCTCAAAGCAGGCCGGCGTCTCGTACCATTCAGCCTGTTGTTTATATTAGCATATTTGCATAAAAAAAGAAAGAGGGCAGTCCGCCCTCTTACCGGTTCTCTCCATACTCCTCGAGGAACGGCCGCACAACCGGACGCAGCCGCCTGGCAGCCGCCGCCGCAAGGACACAGAGTATTATATCAGGAAACATTGTAGGCATGCAGTAAACCATAAAAACCGCTCCCCAGCCAACAGGCTGCGACGCGACAAACCGCATAATCAGATAAAAATAAATCATCCCCGCTCCATAATAAAGCAGATACGCAGCAAAGGACGCAGCCGCCAGAACCGAGGGGCGAAGCGTTCTCCTTACCTCACAGATCTTTCCGGCCGCAAATGCAGCCGCGGCAAATCCCAGCAGGAATCCGAAAGTAGGACGGATAATATAGGCCGGCCCTCCGCCGCGGGCAAATACCGGCACACCCAGAAGGCCAATAGCCAGATACACCCCCACACTCAGAAATGCCCTCTTTGATCCCAGAAGAAATGCAGCGAGAAGGACAAAAAACCACTGAAGCGTAAAATTTATTGTATCAGCCCCCGCCGGAATCACTACTTTAACAAACGCCCCGATTGCTATCAGCGCGGCAAACAGACCGCATACTGCCAGATCTCTTGACATTTCCCTCCGACGCACTGTAGGTACGGCTTCTGCTTTCATCCTGTCTCATCCCCATTTCCCTGTATTGTCATTTACTGTCTGAAATTCAGCCGATCTGAAACTTTCTGATTGCCCGCACAAGCCCGGCATTCTCCATCTTCTTTGCGATAACATAGAAAAGAGCGGAATCCACCGGCCACATGACGGCATTTTTAATAAGACGCATGGGCAGAAGCACAATAATCGCCTTTCCCGACATCATACTGAGCCACAAAGTCCCAAGGCAGATGTTGCAGATTACAACAACAACCAGATGCGCCCACAGTGCCCGTCCGAAAGTGAGAGGCTTTCTGTACAGAATCGTTCCGTAGATAACTCCCGCCAGTATGGCATTAAAGGTAAACCCCGGGAAAAATGCTCCTGTCGGCTTCACAATGAACTTTACCAGATCGAGAATCCCTCCGTACACTGCACCAACCACCGGTCCGAACAGGTAATAGACAAACTGATTGACCACACTTCCAAACCCGATTTTGAGATACGGACCTGCCTCGATCGTAAAGTATCCCAGAATTACGGAGATGGCCATCAGCATGGCGGCAGTCGTGATTGTCCTGACATGCTTAAGCTCAAGGTAGGAATCACGGTAAATGTCTGCCATTTTTTTCATAAAAAATACCTCCTTTTCTGCAGATCTCTCGAACCACATCAGGAGATAATACTATCCAAGATGCAGCGGGATGCGGGATACCGACCGCGGATTTCTCCTTCGTCCGGCTGACAACTCCCTGTTCAGCCGGCACTTAACGCCTGTATCCCTACTCTGCGTTTCTTTTTTATTTGTTTGTTTTTACAGTATACCACATTTTTTCCGCTTTTCAAGCACAACATGTACTCCCGCAGCAATCAGGCTGCCCAGTACAGCTCCCGCCAGAACATCGCTGGGAAAATGAACAAAAAGGTACATCCTGGAAAATCCTATCAGGACAGCAAGTGCGAGAAAAGCGTATCCCCACCGCCTGTGATACAGAAAAACACTGACCGCTGCCTCAAAGGACGCCAGGGTATGACCGGATGGGAAAGAATAATCATCAGGGCTTTGAATCAGCAGCGCAATTCCCGGCTCCAGCCAGCAGGGCCTGTCCCGCATAACAAGATTTTTTATGAGCAAATTTCCCAGCAGAAAACCAACTGCCAGGGAAATGAGCACCGCCAGCCCGACTCTCCTGGTTTTCGCAAAACAGAGCATCACTGCCCCTGCCACGATAAAAAACCATCCCGCATTCCCCAGAAATGTGACAAACATCATAAAGCGATCCAGAAGCGGTCCGTGCAGCTCCTGCAGACGATATAATATTCCAAATTCTATTTCTGACAGAGCTCCGCCCACTTAAGCCTCTTCCTTTCCCTGCTCCGTATATTCCCGGAATGCCCGGTCCATCTCTATATAATTTCTCTTCAGAGAAACAGGTTTCCCATCCCTTGTCAGAAAGCAGTGACGGCTTTCTCCCACACACCGGATCTGTCCGGTCTCTTTATCAATAACGGTATATTCCATTGTCATCCTGATTCCGTTATATTCCTTTAAATTGACAAGAACCTGCACGGTTTCTCCAAAACGCGCCATGCTCTTGTATTCGCACCGGACAGACAGGACAGGACTTATGATTCCCTGTTTTTCCATCATGTCATACCCCATACCCATCTGATCCATCAGGTCAATCCGGGCCTCTTCAAACCAGTGAAGATAATTGGCATGATGAATAATACCCATCTGATCCGTTTCATAATACTGCGCCCGATGTTCATAGATTCTGACTTTCATTCTGACCTCTCCTTTCATTTCCAGCAAAAAGGCTCAGCAGCCTAAAACAAAGGGGATGCCGCTCAGCACAGCACCCCTCCCTTCGTCTCAGTCAATATGCCGGTTATTCGCCGAGGCCGCTCTCGATCGCCTCTGCAATCGTCTCAAGTGCCTCCTCCTCATCCGGCCCGTCACAGATTACTGTAATTTCCGCACCGCACTTTACACCCGCCGCCATCACGTTCAGAACACTCTTTGCGACAATCCTCTTTTCGCCGCACTCAATTATCGTATTACTTTTAAACTTCATAGCTGTCTGAGATAAAACTCCGGCTGGTCTCAGATGAAGTCCGGACGGATTTACAACCGTCAGTTTTCTGGATACCATACGCTGCCTCCTTATTCCCATTACTGTGCAGACACGCACTGCATGTCTTTCTGATGCTGAATCTTCTATCCCTGGAATATTATATAAATTCTAGTATAAGTTATTTCCACTGTCAAGTGGCGCCTCGCGAAATTTCAGGTCCTGATTTTCCCGTCAAAAATATCTTATAACAGAGAAAAACTCTTCTCTCACTCTGCGCTGCTTCCGAAAATCTGCTCCGCATACTTTACTGACGCCATAGCATCACGGCAGTATGCATCCGCCCCGATTGTTCTGGCATATTCCGGTGTGAGAACAGCTCCGCCTACCATTACTCTGACCCAGGGTGCACGCACTCGCAGAAGGCGTATCGTCTCCTCCATGGACGGCACAGTCGTCGTCATAAGAGCCGAGAGACCCACGAGACGTATTTTTCTTTTTTCTGTCTCATCCGCAATCAGCTCCGGACTGACATCCTTTCCCAGATCAAGAACCTCAAAGCTGTAATTTTCCAGAAGAACCTTCACAATATTCTTTCCTATATCGTGGATATCTCCCTTAACCGTTGCCAGAATAATGGTTCCACGCTTTTCTCCCGTCTCTCCGGACATTTCCATCTTTTTCCGTATTTCTTCAAACGCTGCTTTCGCAGCCTCAGCGCTCATCAGAAGCTGCGGCAGAAATATGGTTCCGCGCTCAAATCCCTGGCCCACATGATCAAGAGCCGGTATCATACAGGTGCGAATAAGCTCCAGGGCGTCTTCCGTTTCAAGAAGAACAGAGGCCGCCGCCGCTGCCTGATCTTTAAGTCCCTTCTCCACACTGGAAATCAGACGCTTCCTGCCGGTCTCAGCATCATCCGGAGACAGTATTTTTTCCGCCTGCATCTGTTCCTTTGCCTGAACAGCATTTCCCGGATAAACAGTCTGCCCGTACGCTCCAATATAATCTTTGCAGTGCTCATCCAGAGCAGCCAGGGCCCGGTAGCTTCGATAGACCTGCATCATCGCCTGTGAATTGGGATTTATGATAGCCGCCGTCAGACCATTCTGCAGAGCCATGGCAAAAAAGGCAGAGTTTATGTTTTCACGCTGAGGCAGACCAAAAGAAATATTGGAAACACCCAGTATGGTGTTTCCTCCCAGTTCCTCCCGCACTCTGCGCACTGTCTCCAGTGTTGTCAGAGCACTTTTCGGTTCTGAACTGATTGTCATGCACAGCGCATCTATCACAATATCCTTTTTGGAAATCCCGTATTTTTCCGCCTCCCTGTATATTTTCCCTGCGATGGCAATCCGCCCGTCCGCTGTCTGAGGAATCCCGTTTTCATCCAGCGTCAGCGCAACAACAACGCCTCCGTAATGCTTTACAAGGGGAAAAACTGCATCCATCACTTCCTGCTTTCCGTTTACGGAATTAATTAATGCCTTGCCGTTATATACTCTGAGCGCCTGTTCCATAGCTTCCGCATTTGATGTATCAATCTGCAGCGGCAGCTCCGTCACGCTCTGCAGTTCCATGACAACTTCCCGCATCATAGCGGTCTCGTCGATTTCCGGAAGACCCACATTGACATCCAGCACCGCAGCTCCATTGTCCTGCTGTGTGAGCCCTTCCTTCAGAATATATTCCAGATTATGCTCCCGAAGCGCCTGCTTGAATCTGGATTTTCCGGTAGGATTAATCCTCTCCCCTATAATGACAGGATCCTTTCCTATCTCCACGGCAGACGCATAGGACGTGACAACAGTAAAGTCTTTCTCCCGGCGCACGGGCGGCTTTTTCCCTCTGCGAAGCTGATCAAGAAGCCTGATATGTTCAGGAGTCGTACCGCAGCAGCCCCCCACAGCGGATACCCCCAGTTCGATGAGTTCTCCCACCGCCTCTGCAAACTCCTCCGGTCCTATATCGTATACGGTTTTTCCTCCCTCACTTCTGGGAAGCCCCGCATTGGGATTTACAATGACAGGGAGGGATGAATACCTGATAAGTTCCTCCACCATAGGGCGCATCTGCCGCGGCCCCAGTCCGCAGTTAATTCCAAGGCCGTCCACTCTGAGTCCTTCCAGCAATGCCACAACAGCTTTCGGTGTAGCTCCCGTCAGCAGTTTTCCCCGCTCATCAAAAATTACCGTAGCCAGGACGGGAAGCCGGGAATTCTCCCTGGCTGCCAGAACAGCAGCCTTAAGCTCATATGTGTCACTCATCGTTTCAATCAGGATCAGATCCGCCCCTTCACGGACACCAATCTCAACAATCTCACGAAATATGGATACTGCAGACTCAAAATCCAGATCTCCCATGGGCTTTAAAAGTCTCCCTGTCGGTCCTATATCCAGAGCCACCCATCCGTGTCCTGCTGCCTCAACCGCCTTCCGGGCATTTCTCACTCCGGCACTCACAATTTCCTCCAGGCCATACTGTGTCTGTTCATTGTATTTAAGGCGATTAGCCCCGAAAGTATTTGCCAAAACAATATCGCAGCCGGCATCCAGATATTCCCTGTGAATTTCTGTCAGGATATCCGGATGAACAATATTCCATGTCTCAGGCAGCTCTCCCGGCAAAAGCCCCCTCTCCTGCAGAAGACTTCCCATTCCTCCGTCAAACAACATGATTTTACTGTTCCACTCTTCTAAAATTCCCATATATCTCTGATCCCTTTCCGTCTGTTTTCCTTTTGTTTTGTCAGCATGCTGTCATAGCAGATTCCATATGAATTTTTACTGAATCTCATTTCTTCTGTACAGGCAATCCTGCTTTCTGCAAGCCTCGCATCCCGATTTGGCGCAGGAAAGCTCCTCTCTGCCCGCTCCGATAACGGCCGTTACGGATTTGGACGGATTCATCATAAAACTTTCCGTAAGCATAATCCCCACTGTTTTTTCAGCTGACAGTGCACGGCACAGTTCCCTCTGACAGGAAACAGAAAAATCCCCATAACCGGGACTGAATCTGGGGCGCAGAAAAAGCCCTCTTTTCTTTGCCTCAATCCGCAGCTCCTGGTTTTTTTCATCACAATAAGCCTCTATCATGGCTGCCGCTGCCGCCTGGAGAACAACCGCCCGGCTTACCTCCAGCCGGGTATACCGGCGAAGCAGCAGATCAACCCCGGCTCCCAGAGTAGCCGCAAACAGTATAACCTCTTCGCATCCTTTGAGATTTTTCTTCAGATCTTCACTTTTCACAGAAAAACAGGTAAAATCCAGACTTCCGTCAGGCAAAACAGACATTGGAAAGCTCCTTGAAAAGCTGCGGGGCTTCGCTGCCCGCTCCAGCTCCTCCAGACATTCTCCAACCAGCTTTTTTGTTGCATCATCCGGCCTGTTCCCCATTATTCCAAGATAGCGGTATATCTCCTGAAGATTTACCATCATGCTCGCTCATCCTCCTGCCGTTCCTGTTTTTTGAACTTTTCCGGTCTTATGCATCCGGCTACAGGATCTCAGAAAGACTCTGGCGTATCTGTGCCGCCACATCCGGCTTATTCATTGAATACACATGGATCCCGTTTACATGATTTGCGATCAGATCAATGATCTGTTCTGTGGCATAAGCGATTCCCGCCTGTTTCATTGCCGCCGGATTATCTCCGAACCGATCCACAATTGCCTTGAATCTGGCCGGGAGATACGTTCCTGACATCTGGCAGATACGGGTTATCTGCTTCGCATTTGTGACCGGCATAATACCTGCCACAACGGGAACCGTAATTCCTCTTTCCCGAATCCGGTACAGATAATTATAAAGAATATTGTTGTCAAAAAACATCTGCGTCGTCACAAAATCACAGCCGGCATCCACCTTCTCGCGCAGATGTTCAATATCTGCTGTTTTATTTGCAGACTCAACATGTCCCTCCGGATAGCAGGCAGCTCCGATACAGAGACTCTCGTCGAACTGTTTGATATCGTATATGAGCTGAGAAGCATACTGATAATCCTCCGCCCTGCGCCCGTCCTTCGGAATATCGCCTCTGAGTGCCAGGACGTTCTCGATTCCGCTCTCCTTCATTTCTCCCAGAACACGTCTTACTTCTTCCCGCGTTGATGAGACACAGGTCAGATGCGCCAGCGTATTTACCCCGCACTTTTTCTGAATTTCGGACGCAATTCCCACTGTATAACGGCTGGTGCCACCCCCCGCTCCATAAGTCACACTCATAAAAGCCGGATTGAGCTGTGCAATTTTAAATGCAGCCTCCTCCACTGATTTGTAACTGTCTGCTTCCTTCGGAGGAAAAACCTCAAAGGAAAGGGTTGGCTGGCCTTTCGCCAGAATATCTTTAATTTTCACTGTCTGTCATCCTCTCTTTTGTCATTTCTTTTGATTGCTTCTTCCTCTGGCGAAATAAAACTGCCGGTATTCAGCTTTCATGTCAGAAAAGAAACATGATAAACGGAAGAAAGCCCGTCAGAAGCATACACAAAAATATTACGGCAATCACTATGACAACCACCCCCTGGGCAGCATTGCCTGAATTTTTTTGCTTTCCCGCAGCGGGATACGTCTTCTTCTGCGGTTTTGCCGCCGTACCATATGTCCTGGCCGGAGTTTTTCCGGCTCCTGCCGGCATCCTGTCTGCCATCATGGCCTTATCCTGTATGGAACGGGAAGGCTGCTGACCCGGCCGTTTTGTCACAGACGCCGGTGGTTCAGATATCTGCAGCATGCTGCTCTGCTCTCCGGAGCGCCGCTCATTCAGATAATAGGTAGCATTTACCGTATTAGGATGTGCGACAAAAGCTTTGCAGAATCTGCAGTAATGATTACTTTTCATCACATGATCACAAATGGGACAAATTCGTCTTGTCATCTCTTATCCTCCTCGTCCGCGGCCACATCTGCACCACAGATACAGTTCGCCGGACAGCCGCAGTCTGATACTACTTTCTGCCAAGTGTCCCTATTATATCATATTAATGAAAGATTATGTTGTTATTTTTTTGTCAATGATGCGTAAAAAAACGGAAAATGCTTGTATTATTAATAATTTATGGTAGAATACAGTCACTAATCTGCCCTGAATCTGCCTGTTTTTGCAGCCTGGTCGGGGCTTCGGGGGAGGATATTATGAAATCAGAAAACTTCAGAGCTTTTCTGGAACGCAAACAGATTCATTTTTCTGTACAGACATATCTGATCGACGCAATGGGCGCAATGGCTTTCGGACTCTTTGCATCACTGCTCATTGGAACGATCTTCGCCACTCTTGGAGAAAAAACACAGATTGCCGTTTTTACCACTATTTCAACTTATGCAAAGGGAGCAACCGGCGCTGCACTGGGCGTCTCCATCGCCTACGCCCTGAAAGCTCCCCAGCTTGTACTTTTCTCCGCCGTCACGGTGGGTATTGCCGGGAATGAACTGGGAGGCCCCGTGGGCGCCCTCGTAGCTACCATTATCGCCACGGAGCTGGGAAAGCTGGTATCGAAGGAAACTCCTGTTGATATTCTCGTCACACCCGGGATTACCATTATTTCCGGTGTTCTGGCCGCACAGTTTGTGGGTCCCGGAGTTTCTGCCTTTATGACGGCTTTCGGGGATCTGGTAAAGACTGCCACTGTCATGCAGCCCTTCTTTATGGGAATTCTTGTGTCAGCCCTCATTGGCATTGCACTGACTCTTCCTATCAGCAGTGCCGCCATCTGCATTATGTTAAGCCTGGACGGTCTCGCCGGAGGAGCTGCGACGGCCGGCTGCTGTGCACAGATGATAGGTTTTGCCGTTCTCAGTTTCCGCGAAAACAGATGGGGCGGACTTCTGGCACAGGGTCTGGGGACTTCCATGCTTCAGATGGGAAATATCGTCCGCAATCCAAAAATCTGGATTGCGCCCACACTGGCATCCATGGTAACCGGCCCCGTCTCAACTGTCATTTTCCGTCTTGAAAATATTCCGGCGGGTTCCGGAATGGGAACCTGCGGACTCGTCGGTCCCATCGGAATATATACTGCCATGCAGGGAAAAGGAAACCCTGTCATGTGGCCCGGTATCATTCTTGTATGCTTCGTTCTTCCAGCTCTTCTCACTCTCTTCTTTGGAATGCTGTGCCGGAAAGCCGGGTGGATTCACGACGGAGATATGAAACTGGATCTGTAATATAATATCTGCAAAAAAATGGGGCTGTCGCATCAATGATTAGGAAATCATAGATGCGGCAGCATCTTTTTGCCATTTTTAAGCCGAAATATT
>CALWSF010000024.1 GCA_944384125.1 uncultured Lachnospiraceae bacterium
GACCTTTAGCTCAGTTGGTTAGAGCAACCGGCTCATAACCGGTCGGTCCTGGGTTCGAGTCCCCGAAGGTCCACTTTTTCTTACATTAGAATAAAAATAATGGAGAAAAATTTTTCAGCATAATTTAATATCTGGCCCGGTGGCTCAGTTGGTTAGAGCGCCGCCCTGTCACGGCGGAGGTCGTGGGTTCGAATCCCATCCGGGTCGTTGGTACATAAGTACCGATTTGGGGTCTTAGCTCAGCTGGGAGAGCATCTGCCTTACAAGCAGAGGGTCATAGGTTCGAGCCCTATAGGCCCCATCTTTTTTTGAATGTCAGCTCCCAAAAAGGAAGAAATGGAATATATTTCATTTGCTTCAAAAAAACAGTTGACAATCAGAAAAAAGAGTTATATAATAATGAACGTTGTTAAGAACACAGTTCTTCAACGTGTGCGTGTAGCTCAGCTGGATAGAGCACTTGGCTACGGACCAAGGTGTCGGGAGTTCGAATCTTCTCACGCACGTTAATTAGGTAAATATTTTGATGAATTAAGCCCTGCAGGCAGTGATTAGAGCCTTGCGGGGCTTAATTCATTTTAAAGAAAGCCGCCAGCATACCCTCAGACAATTATTTCTGAGAGTACGGAGTCTGGATTTTTACTTTTTTACGTGGAAGTTTGACTTTTTAACTGTCGCCTTATATAATAAATAAGCCATGTAAAATGGCGGTCAGCCTGTCAGGAGGACGGCTGCAGGGAGGAAATTGGTGTAATGGGATACAAAGGTAAAATCTGTTTGTTTGCGAAATGGCTGATTCCTTTTTTGGCTGCTGTGTTTTTGCTGTTTGGAACGGATACAGACACGGTTTCAGAGGAAGCTGCAGGTAATTCCGCTTTCGCAGAACAAACGGCAGCATGGCTCTGATTAAAGCAGAAGTTACTTTGCCCGGAAGACAAAGTATTTTAAGAAAGGGGATTTGACATATGAAGCTGGTTCAACTGGATCTGAACAAAGTGGGATCGGAGAATGAGGTGCATAATCTTCTGATGGAACAGATGCAGTTTCCACAGGAATATGAAAAAAACCTGGACGCACTGTTTGATGTTCTCACATCGAAACTGGAGGATAATTACTGTGTGGAGCTGACACGGTGTGAAAAAAAGGATACGAAGCTGGCTGATTTTTTCAGCGAGCTGGAGCAGATTTTTGTGGATGCCGCACGCAGCCTTGATGAGAGGGATGGGAAGCTCTATGCAGTATTTGAGGATACAAGATCCGTGGAATTCAATTCCTCCTGGCAGTGATATATGTCTGCCGTATGAAATTGTACGTTCAGCCCGCCGCTCGCTGTCTGTTCAGATAACGGCAGACGGGAAACTGGTGCTGCGTCTCCCGTACAGTGTGTCTGATCAGGAAGCGCTGGATTTTGCCCTGCGGCACAGGAGATGGATTGTGAACCATTACCGGAAAATATCGGCACGTGGGGAAAGATGCCTTCAGTCTGAAGGAGAAGAAATAAAGGATGTTAAAGAAAAACTGCGCCCGGTGTTGATACGCCGGGTTAATTTTTATGCCGATAAAATGGGAGTTACATATGGAAAGATTTCAATTCGGGATCAGAAAACGCGGTGGGGCAGCTGCAGTGCGGCGGGAAATCTGAATTTTAACTGGCGCCTGGCACTTCTGCCGGAGGAACTTTCTGATTATGTTATAGTTCATGAACTGGCCCATCGGATAGAGATGAATCATTCGCCGCGTTTCTGGAAACAGGTGGAGTATGTTTTGCCGGATTACCGCCTTAGAAGAAAGAGACTCAGAGAATATGTTTTCTGAAAAGCAGGAGGGCGGGAAAACATGGTTTTTGAAGTGTCTGCGTTTCAGGATAAAATGTAAAGCAGAAGGAGAGAGGGGAGTATGGCTGAAGAGGTCTGGATGCTTCAGACAAAGAGGGCAGATTTTAATGCGATTGCGAAAAAGTTTAACATAGATCCCGTGACGGCACGTATCATGCGAAACCGGGGGATTGAAGGAGAGCGGGAAATCGAGAGGTATCTTTACGGCACCCTGGATGATCTTTACGATCCGATGCTGCTGTATGGGGCAGCCGATGCGGCAAAAATCCTGCGTGAGTGTATTGAAAAAGGGAAGAAAATCCGTATTGTCGGGGATTATGATATTGATGGAGTGTGTTCCACTTATATTTTGCTGCAGGCGATGGAAAGACTGGGAGCACAGGCAGATTATGCGATTCCGGATCGGATCAGGGACGGATATGGAATTAACGAAGCTATTATTGAAAAGGCGCGGACAGACGGAGCGGAGGTAATTCTGACCTGTGACAACGGGATTTCCGCTTTTACTCAGATTGAAATGGCTAAAAAGTACGGCATGACGGTAATTGTGACGGATCATCATGAAGTTCCGCTGGAGGATGGAAGAGAAAAACTGCCGCCGGCGGATGTGATAGTTGATCCCAAACAGAGCCGGTGCAGCTATCCGTTTCCGGAGATATGCGGTGCGGTGGTAGCGTATAAACTGGTGCAGCTTCTTTACCGGATATGCTCTGTGCCGGAAAAGGAGTGTACGGACCTTCTGGAATTTGCAGCTATTGCGACGGTAGGGGATGTGATGAGTCTTCGCGATGAAAACAGGATTCTTGTGAAGTATGGTCTCAGGAAACTGGCACGGACCGGAAATATCGGGCTGCGCAGACTGGCACAGCAGAATAATCTTGATATGTCACAGCTGAGTGCCTATCATATCGGTTTTGTCATAGGTCCCTGCTTAAATGCAGGCGGGCGGCTTCAGACGGCACAGATTGCTCTGTCCCTTCTGATGGAAAAAGATGAGGGTAGGGCGGAGAGTCTGGCACACGAGCTTAAATGTCTCAATGATACAAGAAAGGATATGACCGAGCAGGGTACAGAGGCAGCCAGACTTCTGGTAGATACAAAGTATAAAAATGACAGTGTTCTGGTGGTTTATCTGCCGGAGTGCCATGAGTCGCTGGCAGGAATCATTGCGGGGAGACTCCGGGAATATTATCAGAAACCGGCAATTGTTCTCACAAAAGGAGAAGAAAACGTAAAAGGATCCGGCAGGTCAACGGAAGCTTATCATATGTTTCAGAAGCTTTCGGAGGTAAAGGATCTGATGATTAAATTTGGCGGACATCCTATGGCAGCCGGATTGTCCATCAGGGAAGAAAATATCGATGAGTTCCGCCGGCGTCTGAATGAAAATTCGGGGCTCACGGAGGATGATTTTAAACTCAGGGTATGGATCGATGTTCCTATGCCGGTAAGCTATGTGACGGAAGGGCTGGTGGAGGAGTTTTCCTGTCTGGAGCCTTTTGGGCAGGGAAATGAAAAGCCGCTTTTTGCCGAGAAAGCGCTGTGGATTCGGAGCAGCCGCATATTGGGGAGAAATAGGAATGTGGTAAAGCTGATACTGGAGGAAGAGAGCGGATACGCCATAGAAGCACTGTATTTCGGCGATGGTACTGCATTTGAAGAAGAGCGTGCGGGACGGCGAAAGATGGATATTGTATATTATCCGGATATAAACGAATATAACGGAAAACGAACGCTTCAGGCTGTGATTCGAAGATATCGCTTTTCAGGGGAGGCCGCGGTATGATTACAAGAAAAGATGTGATGCCTGTAAATTTTCTGAAGAAAGAGAAATTCACGGGCAGTGATTCCGGTATGCGCTACCGTATGGAGATGACAAAGCGTGGAGAGGAGCCGGATACAGAGACTGTTCTGACCGTGACTGCCTGGCCCGAGCCGTATGGATATGATGCCACTTCAGATGAGCAAAAAATAAGGCAGGAATTTTCTTTCAGTGAGGAGGGAATTGTTGCCGGTGTGGAATGGCTGAATGCCCGTCATGGAGAAATAGCGGGGGATGATAAATTATGAACTGGAAAAAATCATTTAAAGAAGGAGTAAAAGGAGGAATTCCTATTGGGCTGGGGTATCTGCCGGTTTCCTTTACATTTGGTTTTCTGGCAGTCTCAGGCGGCCTTCCTGTATGGGTAGCCGTGCTCATTTCCCTTACGAATCTGACGAGTGCGGGCCAGTTTGCGGGAACAAACCTGATTATAGCAGGAGCGGGCTATTTTGAGGTGGCACTTACAACACTGGTTATTAATCTCCGGTATATGCTGATGTCACTCTCGCTGTCCCAGAAGCTGGAACAGAAGACCGGCACACTTGCCAGAATGGCGCTTGCCTTCGGAATTACCGATGAAACATTTGTGGTCAGTTCGCTGAGACCGGGAATTTTGCGTGCATCCTATATGCTGGGACTGATATCCATGCCCATACTGGGATGGAATGCAGGCACCCTGCTTGGAGGTTCTGTTTCCTCCATGCTTCCTGAGGCGATGCAGAATGCCATGGGAATTGCGCTTTATGCAATGTTTATTGCACTTATTATACCTGCAGCACGGCAGTCGCGTGCGGTGCTCTGTGTGATCGCGGTGGCAGTCGCGGCAGTATGTATTTTTAAATATATTGCGGTATTTTCCTTTATTTCATCGGGCTTTCGGATTATTGCCGCGACGGTAATTGCTTCAGCTTTCGGAGCATGGTTTTTCCCGGGAAAAGAGGAGGAAGGAGGTAAGACGCAGGATGGAGATTGAGCGTGTTTTGATTTGTGTGGCCCTGATGGCACTGGTCACGTATATCCCCAGAGTGTTGCCGGTAACTGTTTTCAGGCGTCAGATTCGCTCCCGCTTTATCCGCTCGTTTCTGGATTACACGCCGTATGCTGTGCTGGGAGCCCTTACATTTCCTGATGTTTTTTATTCAACGGGACATTTTTACTCAGCGGCAGCGGGAGCGCTTGTGGCCGTGTTCCTTGGCTATCGGGGAAAGAGCCTTGTGGTTGTGGCGGTTGCAGCTATTATTGCAGTATATGTTACGGAACTTATAGGACAGGCACTGTTTATTATTTAGCCTCAGAAATAAAAAGATAAAGGAGAGAGTATGATTACATGGAAAGGCGCCGAAATATCGGCAAAGCTGAAAGAAAAGGTTGAACAGGATATGCAGAAGCTGGGACGTGTTCCCAAACTGGTTATAGTGCGGGTGGGAGAAAAGCCGGATGATGTTTCCTATGAGAGAGGAGCTGTAAAAAAACTTCATTCTTTTGGGCTGGAAACAGAGACACGGGTATTTGCAGAAGATGTGGAAAATGACGTGTTTCAGCGGGAGTTCCGTGCTGTCAATGAGGATCCGTCGGTAGACGGAATTCTGGTTCTGAGGCCTCTGCCGCCGCAGATCGATGAGAAGGCGGTGGAAAGAGCGATTGATCCCATGAAGGATCTGGATGGCATTTCACCTGTCAATATTGCCAGGATTTTCAGTGGAGATAAGAGTGGGTTTGCCCCCTGCACGGCGGAGGCTGTAGTCTGTATGCTGAAGATGAACGGAGTGAACCTGTCCGGAAAAAGAGTTGCGGTAGTTGGACGCAGTATGGTAGTTGGACGTCCGTTATCTATGCTTCTTCTGCATGAAAATGCGACAGTGACGATCTGCCATTCAAAGACTGTGGATCTGCCGGCGGTATGTCAGGAGGCGGAAATTCTCGTGGCGTGCGTGGGACGGGCCAGAATGATTGGACGTGATTATGTGCGGCAGGATGCTGCAGTGATTGATGTGGGAATCAATGTGGATGAGGATGGCCGACTGTGCGGCGATGTGAATTTTGAGGAAATAGAGGGCAGAGCAGCATATGCTACGCCTGTTCCCGGAGGTGTGGGAGGAGTTACAACAGCGGTTCTCGCTGATCACCTGGTGCGGGCAGCTCTTTTCAGAGCTCAGAAAAATGTATGAATATTTCAGAAATTAGATAAGGAATGTTAAGGGAAAAGAAAAACATCCTGGTTCTCTTTGCGGTAGAATAAGAGTAGCTCCAGTAAATGGAAATGTGTCAGATAAAATGTGACGCGTGAAAAGAGAGGAGAGGATGTAATGACAGGAATTAACAGGAAAGCCGCCGCAGTCCTGGCTGTTGGCGTGATAGGAGCAGGAGCCCTGCTCAGCGGGTGTGCCGGGGCTTCCATGGCATCATCGGGAGTGGTAACGGTCCAGAACGCAGAGGATCATGTGATTACGGTAACAAGCCGGGAACAGGTAAAGGTTGAACCTGATATGGCAGAGATTGTATACAGTGTTTACTCGCAGGCATCAGATGCCCAGACGTGCCAGACTCAGAACGGAACGGATCTTTCCGGTGTCCTGGAGCTTCTGAAGGCACAGGGAGTTGCGGAAACTTCGATCCAGACATCCAATTATGGCATGAGCCCTATTTATGACTGGGATTCCGGAAAAGATATTACCGGATATGAGATGACAACACAGATAACGGTTTCTGATATACCGATTGATCAGGCGGGACAGCTCATTTCCGATTCTGTGGATGCAGGGATCAATTCTATAGAATCAGTGAGCTATTTCTGCAGCTCATATGATACGGCATACCAGGAGGCCCTGAAAAAAGCGGTTGATGCCGCCAAGGTAAAAGCGCAGGCGCTGGCAGAAGCCGGAGGTTTTACTGTTGGATCTGTTGTAAAGATAACGGAGTACAGTAATAATCAGGAGGTGCGCTATAACGGTTATGTTTCCGGGGCGGCCGGAGCCAACAGGGCAGAAGAGGCAATGGATATGGGAGTAATGCCGGGTCAGGTGGATGTGGAAGCGGATATTTCAGTAGATTTCTCCATTAAATAGAGTTCGTTTGACATTCGTATAAAACCTTCGCATTTTGAGATACTAAATGTATCAAAATGCGGAGGTTTTACTGATATGTGGGGAATGATTATTGCCCTGATTTCGGGCGCTCTGATGAGTGTGCAGGGAGTTTTTAATTCAGCGGTTACAAAACAGACAGGAATATGGGTGTCTTCCGGATGGGTACAGTTCAGTGCACTCGTTGTGTGTGTGATTATGTGGTTCTGCACCGGAAGAGGAAGAGTCGGGGCACTTATGGAGGTAGAGCCCAGATATATGCTGACAGGCGGTATACTGGGAGCACTTATTACCTATACGGTTATCCGGAGTGTGAGCTCTCTGGGGCCGGCACGTTCTGCTCTTCTTATTGTAGTAGCGCAGATTGCTGTGGCATATCTCATTGAGGTCCTGGGGCTCTTTGGCGTGGAGCGTGCCGGATTTGAGTGGCGCAAGGCGATAGGTGCCCTGATCGCGGTGGGAGGGATTATCGTTTTCCACTGGAAGGGGTAGAAACAGAGAAGGAAATCTTTTCATTTTCCGCTTGTTTTTAAAGGATGATTTAGTTAGAATATAACTACGGGCAGAACAGGATCTCTCGCATATGTGGGAGGTGCTGATACATATGAAGAACAGGCTGCGGTTGCTGAAAATTTCAGCAATCGGAATAGGATTGACCATTTTGGTCATATGTTACTGTGTGAGCGGAAGCGGCAAAATTCGTCTTGTACTTCCGGATGCGGACAGTACAGAACGGACCGGGGAAGAAACAGCAGGCCTCACGGAGGATATTCTGCTTTCTGATATTTCCGGTGCTGAAACAGAGAAAGCCGAAGACGGCAATGAGCCGGGAGAAAAGCAGTCTTTCGGGGAAGCCGATGTTTTCGGAGAGGATGAGATATGGGAGGAAACGGGGGAAAGTCCGGTCAGTTCTGAGGCGGCGGACAGCACGTTTATTTTTGTCCATGTCTGCGGAGCTGTTCAGCAGCCGGGGGTATATGAGCTGGAGTATGGCAGCCGCGTTTATCAGGCGGTAGATGCAGCGGGCGGACTTGCGCCGGAAGCGGCATCTGATTTCGTAAATATGGCTCTTGTCCTGCAGGACGGCCAGCAGCTTCGCATACCGGACCGGCAGGAGGCGGAGGAGTTTGAAAAACTGCAGGGCATAAAGGAAGATTTGTATATCACGCCCGCCGGCGGGGCTTCGGACACCACAGGAGGGACGGCTTCTCACAGTGGGAATACGGCTCTGATTAACCTGAATACGGCGACAAAGGAGGAGCTTATGACTCTTTCCGGAATCGGCGAGGCAAAGGCGGAGGCGATTCTTGCGTATCGAAATGAGCAGGGAGCTTTCCGGACAGTTGAGGATGTGATGAAAGTGCCCGGGATCAAGGAGGCAGCCTTTCAGAAAATAAAAGACAGTATCACAGTTTGAAAATAGAGGTGGAATGATGGCAAGGGTTTTGGTCGTGGATGATGAAAAGCTGATAGTGAAAGGAATACGATTCAGCCTTGAGCAGGATGGGATGGAAGTTGACTGTGCCTATGACGGCGAAGAGGCTTTAAGTTTGGCCAGAGAGAAGGAGTATGATATTGTGCTCCTGGATGTGATGCTGCCCAAGCAGAACGGCTTTGAGGTTTGTCAGGCGATCCGGGAGTTCTCTGAGATGCCGATTATCATGCTGACGGCCAAAGGCGATGATATGGATAAGATACTGGGGCTGGAATACGGCGCAGATGATTATATTACAAAGCCATTTAATATTCTGGAGGTCAAGGCCCGCATAAAAGCCATAATGCGGAGAAATTCCAGAAGGCCGAGGAAGGAAGAGCGTGAGCCTCTGAAGATTATTGAGGCCGGCGATCTGAAGCTGGATGCCGACAGCCGCCGCGTGTTTATCGGCCAGAAGGAGATTAATCTGACTGCCAAGGAGTTTGATCTTCTGGAACTTCTTGTGTGCAATCCCGGGAAAGTATACAGCAGGGAGGAACTCCTGCAGTTTGTCTGGGGAAATAAGGCGGCAGCAGGGGGAGATGTGCGTACGGTGGACGTACATGTGAGGAGGCTTCGGGAGAAAATCGAACCCAGTCCCAGTGATCCCAAATATGTGCATACCAAATGGGGAGTCGGATATTATTTCAGAGTGTGATAGGGCAGTGTTCTGAAAAAATAGAAATCTGCCGTCTTATGCGGCGGTTTGGGATAAGGGAAAGAGCGGAGGTGGCTGATGGGAAAGGTTCCTTCCGCTCTTTTGACGTATGTAAGGCGGGATGATCGGAGGCTGCAGGGGCAATGGATGATAAAAAACAAATACGCGCACAGGGAGCGCGGTGGAGGAGACTGGACAATACTGCAAAGCTTTTTGCAGCTGTGACGGGGGAAGAGCTGAGCAATGTATTTCGTGTGTCCGTTACTCTGGATGAAGAAATCAGGCAGGATATTCTCCGTCGTGCCCTGGTAATGACGCTGGATGAGTGTGAGAACTTTCGGGTAAGGCTGAGAAAGGGTTTTTTCTGGTACTATTTTGAGACGAACAATCGGGAGCCGACAGTGGAAAAGGAGGAAAACTGTCCCTGCCAGTTTATAAATCCCCATGCGGGCAATCGTTTCCCTTTTCGTGTAAGTTTTTATGGAAGACGTATAAATTTTGAAGTTTTTCATGGCCTGACAGATGGTCTGGGTGCGCTGGACTTTCTGAGAAGGCTGACGGAGAATTATCTTCGGCTGTGTGCCGGGGAAAAAGAACCTGCAGGGGAAAAGATAAAGGCGGGGGAGCACACCGGATGTGATCCGTTATTGTCTGATGAAAATGTCATATTGAAAAAATGGGGAGAAAAAGATGTCCGCGGCGGTCTCAGCGGATCGGAGGACGGATACCTCAGGCATTATAAAAGGCGGGCCCATCGCCGTTATGAAACAAAATGCGCAATTTCTCCCCGCGGGGAGCTTCTGCCGCTGGGACTTCAATCAGTTATTCATGGCTTTGTGGATCTGAACGAACTTAAATGTGTGTGCAGAGATGCAGGCGTCAGTGTAACAAAATATCTGACTGCTGCACTTATCTGGTCTGTTATTCAGGTATACTCAGACGGCCGTCAGCTGCTGCGGCCGGCAGCTCTGAATCTGCCGGTAAATTTAAGAAGCTTTTTTGAAACGGAAACGGCCGCCAATTTCTTTTCAGTTGTAAATATTGCATGGCCGGCGGGAAAAGCTCCGGAGAGCTTTGAGGAGGTTCTGAGGCTGACAGGCAGTCAGATGGATGAGCAGATCTCCAAAGATCGGCTTGAAGAGAGAATTTCCTATAATGTATCCAATGAGAAAAAATGGTATCTGAGGATTGCGCCTCTGCCTCTGAAACGGCTGATTCTTCATCTGCTGTTTGCCAGAAGTATGCGGGCTTATACTATGACATTTTCAAATCTGGGAAAAGTATCTGAGGATTTTGAGTACAGGGACAGGGCAGAGAGTTTTCAGCTGCTTCTGGGAGTATCTGCAAGACAGAGGATAAAATGCGGCGCCATTGCTTTTGGAAAAAATGTCTGCATTACATTTACGAGCGCACTCAGGGATACAAAGCTTCAGGATTTCTTTTTCCGTTTTTTGGAGGAGCAGGGACTGAAGACAGAACTTGAAAGCAATGGCATAGGGACATCGGAAAATGACAGAGGAAACTATCCTCCCGTTTGCCGTGACGGAAAAAAGATAAAAAAAGCGGTAGGGATTTTTTATATGGGATTATTCATGGCGGCGCTTCTGAGCGGTTTTGTGAATATAATCACATATTCTAAAATTCAGGTAAGATGGTCTCTTCTTACCATTGGTGTGGCCGCCTATATCGCGATGACGCTGCGATTTTCTGTTTTCCGTGTAGCCAGCCTGGCTGGCACTCTGCTGCGTCAGTCTCTGGGAATACAGGTACTTCTGGTCTTTTTGGATTCTCTGGGCGGGTATACCGGCTGGTCATTGGATTATGCAGTCCCATGCGTGATTATTTTTGATGTAATGGCGATTGTTCTTCTTCTGGTAACAAACCGGATAAACTGGCAGAGTTATTTTATGTATCAGATTGCTGTTACTGTGCTGAGCTTTGTACCCCTGCTTATGTGGGCACTGGGATGGGTGCGTCAGCCATTTATGGCAGTTCTGACAGCGGCGGTTTCTGTTCTGGGGATTGTGAGCACTTTTGTTTTTGGAGATAAGAGCGTTATCAGAGAGCTGAAAAGACGTTTTCATTTATAAGGCATATGAGGAGAGTATTAAGATATGAGCAGGAAAAAGGTCAGCCTGATAGGCGGTATGACAAGGGAAATGATGAGTGATGTGATGGAGACAGCACTGAAAAAGCCGATCCAGACGGGAGAATTTCGGAGAAATCCCGTGGAGCCGGCGTGGCGCTGCCCGTCAGGTTATATTTATGAGCTGGTGGAAGCGCCGGATTTTGTCATGGAATACCTGAAACCGCAGAAGGCTGTAACGGATCGGGTTATTCTTCAGCTTCATGGCGGAGGATACATCGGCCCCATGAAAAATGTATACAGGAGATTTGCCGTAAAGTATTCCAAACTGAGCCTGGGGGCGGATGTTCTGACGCCGGATTACCGGATTGCTCCGGATTACACGTTTCCTGCGGCTCTTGAGGACTGCGTTTATGCTTATCGCTGGCTTCTGGAGGAGAAAAAGTATCAGCCGGAAAAAATTGTGATAGTCGGAGATTCGGCGGGAGGGGGGCTGGCCCTGGCCCTGTGTCATTATGCCAGAGATCATGAGCTTCCGTTTCCGGGAGGAATTATAACGATGTCTCCCTGGACGGATGTTACACTGAGCGGAGATTCTTATAAAACGAATTATGAAATTGATCCGCTGTTTGGAAATTCGCGGGAAAATATGCTCTATCAGTGCAGCTATGTGGGAGATGCTGACCGGGAAAATCCGTATTTGTCTCCGCTTTTCGGAAACTTCAGGGGATTCCCTCCCATGCTTATGCAGGTGGGGAGCTACGAGGTTCTTCTGGATGACACGAAAGAAGCAGCGAAAAAGGCACGGGAAGCGGGCGTGCGGGTTCGGTGCTCTGTGTACGATGGAATGTTCCATGTCTTTCAGATGGGTCTTGATTTGATACCGGAGAGCCGGGAGGCATGGGAAGAGGTTGGAGAATATCTCCGGATCATATACCGGATTAAGCGGGAGCCGGAAGGACAGATTGTGAAAAAGGTAAAGAGCGGAAAAAAGCAGTCGGATGAGAGGGTAAAGAAAAACCTGGTGGCTGTTCTGAAACAGGGGCTGGGAAAATGAAAATCACACTGGTTACCGTAGGAAAAATAAAGGAAAAATATCTGGAGGCGGCGATTTCGGAATATTCCAAACGTCTGAGCCGCTACTGCAGACTGGAAATTATCCAGACGCCGGATGAGAAAACGCCTGACGGGGCGGGGGAAGCGCTGGAATGTCAGATTCGGGAAAAAGAGGGCGAGCGCATTCTTGCCAATATCAGAGAGGGGGCGTATGTGATCGCCCTCTCCATAGAGGGAAAGGCACTGAGTTCGGAGGAGTTTTCTGAGTTTATGGAAAATCTGGGTGTCAGAGGAAAGAGCCACATTCAGTTTGTGATCGGCGGTTCTCTGGGACTGTCGGAGTCTGTTCTCAGACGGGCGGATTTTCAGCTGAGTTTTTCCAGAATGACATTCCCGCACCAGCTGATGCGGGTAATACTGCTGGAACAGATTTACCGGGGATTCCGCATTATGAATGGAGAGCCCTATCATAAATAAATGCGGAATAAGAGAATGGAATGCGGGGACTGAAGAGGGGCAGAAGAAAGGAAAGAAGCTGTGAGGGAAGAGAAAAACATTGCAGGGGAGAGAGAAAATAAACTGGGAACTTTTCCGGTAGAAAAGCTTCTGGGGCAATTTGCTGTTCCGAGCATTATAGCCATGCTTGTCAGTGCTCTTTATAACATTGTAGATCAGTTTTTTATAGGGAGAAGTGTGGGGGAACTGGGTAATGCGGCTACCAATGTGGCATTTCCTCTGACAATTTCATGTGTGGCGCTGTCTCTTCTGTTCGGGATCGGAGGCGCTTCAGCTTTTAACCTTACGCTGGGAGGCGGAGACAGGGAAAAAGCCCTGCATTATGCGGGGAATGCAGCTGTTATGCTGTTTGGCGGCGGCGTGGTTCTGTGTGTTTTTGTGCGGCTGTTTCTTTCTAAACTTCTTGTATTTTTCGGGACGCCATCCAATGTTATGGAGTATGCGGAAATTTATACCGGAATTACCTCGTTTGGATTTCCGTTCCTGATTCTGACTAATGGCGGGGGGCATCTGGTGCGTGCGGACGGAAGCCCGAAGAATGCCATGTTTTACAATCTGTCCGGTGCTGTGATTAACACCATTCTGGATCCGCTGTTTATCTTTGGTTTTGGAATGGGAATGGCCGGTGCTGCCCTCGCTACGATAATCGGGCAGATTTTTTCAGGCATTCTGGTGTTCTGTTATCTGCGCCGTTTTCGCACAGCACCTCTTGCAGTCCGGCATCTGAAGATCCGTCTCTCATATGTGACGGAAATCGTTTCTCTGGGAGCCGCGTCCTTTTTTAATCAGATTGCAATGATGATCGTTCAGATAGTGCTGAATAAATCCCTGACGCATTACGGTTCTATGTCCGTATACGGGGAGTCAGTTCCTCTGGCCTGTGCGGGAATTATAACGAAAGTGAATCAGGTGTTTTTTTCAATCATTATCGGACTCTCTCAGGGCATGCAGCCCATAGCAAGTTTTAATTACGGAGCAAAAAAGTTTGAGCGGGTCCGCCAGGTCTACGGGCTGGCACTGAAAAGAGGATTTATCGTATCTGCCATTTCGTTTCTGTGTTTTCAGCTGATTCCGCGCCCCATTATTTCTCTGTTTGGCGATGGAAGCGAGATGTATTTTCTATTTGCGGAGAAGTATTTCAGAATCTATCTGTTTTTTACGTTTATAAACTGTATTCAGCCTATAACATCCAATCTTTTTACTGCGATAGGAAAGCCGAAAAAGGGAATTTTTCTGTCCATGACGCGGCAGATTTTATTCCTTCTTCCGCTGATTATAATATTTCCGTTATTTTTGGGAATTGACGGGATCATGTATGCCGGACCGATTGCGGATCTGGTTGCGGGGATTGTTGCAGTGTGGATGGTTCGAAAAGAGCTCGCAAAAATGCGGGCGGAGATGCCTGTGAAGGACAGGATAAATAAAAATGCCGGAACTTAAGATTTCCTGTGAAAAAAGATGTCGCTGAGAGGGGAGTGCTCTGCAGCGGCATCTTTTTTTCTGCTCATATTTCAGCCTGTCCCTCATATATTGGAATAACAGGAGGCTAAGGGAAATGAGAGGACAGGACGGACTGCTTAAGATTTTTCCTGATCGTATCAGGGAAATCCTGACAGAGGAGGGCTTGGAGGAAAAAAATACAGAGGAGATCCGAATGAGGGCGGGAGCTCCTCTTATATACATATATAAAAACAGAGAGTATGTCCTGGAGGGGGATAAAAGAGCTGTGATTCGGCGTGAGGATGTGGAGGAAACTCTTCAGTGTGCAGCCGGGTATTCTCTGTATGCATATGAGGAGGAGCTGCGGCAGGGATTTCTTACTGTGCAGGGCGGACACCGCATCGGAGTAGCCGGACGCGTTGTTATGGAAAATGGGCGCGTAAAGACGATTAGTCCGGTTACTTTTCTGAATATCAGGTTTTCCCATGAAATCAGGGGCTGTGCGGAGCACATTATGCCCTGGCTTACGGACAGAGAAAGCGGAGAGATCCGGAATACGCTTCTTGTTTCGCCGCCCAGATGCGGAAAAACGACTCTTCTGCGGGATATTATCAGAACGGCATCAGACGGTATGGCAGGTGCGCGGGGGCAGACGGTAGGAGTAGTGGACGAGAGATCAGAGATAGGAGCCTGCTGTCAGGGCATTCCTCAGAATGAAGTGGGAAAACGCACGGATATTCTTGACTGCTGTCCCAAGGCAGCAGGAATGATGATGCTGGTTCGTTCTATGGCTCCGGAGGTAATAGCAGTTGATGAAATCGGGGGAGGAAGAGATCTGGAGGCTCTCCGATATGTAATAAACTGCGGATGCAGAATTCTGGCGACAATTCATGGTTCGTCTCTGGAGGATGTAAGGCGAAAACCGGGGATATCGTCATTTTTCAGAGAACGGGTATTTGAAAGATATGTGGTTCTGGGAAACAGATGCGGTCCGGGAAGTGTGCAGGGGATATATGACGGAAACGGCAAGCAGTTATTTCCGGAATGGGAGGGGCGGTAAGTCCATGTGGATGAGAGTACTGGGGGCTGCGGCCACGGTAATTGCCTGTACGGCTCTGGGAGCGGGGGCCGTTCTGAGAATGCGCGAAAGAAAATGTCTTTTGGAGAGAATGAGGAGAATGATTGTCCATCTCCGGGGCGAAATCATGTATGCCAATGTAACGTTGGAAACAGCTTTTTGGCGGACGGGGAAGAGAGAGGAAGGAAAACTTTCAGAACTGTTCTGTTCAGTGGCCCGGAGGCTGGAAAATGAGGCCGGAGAAAATTTTGCAGAAATGTGGAGAGAAGAAGCGGAGACGATTCTTAAGGATACCTCCCTGAAGCGGCAGGATATGGAGCAGCTGGTGTGTTTTGGGAAAAGTCTGGGGTATCTGGATCGGGACATGCAGGAGCGGGTTATCCGGTTTTATCTGGAGGATCTGGAGCTTGCCATTGAGAATCTCCGCAGGGAGGAGCCGGAGAAGAGCCGTCTTTTTTTCGGGCTGGGGATTTTATCAGGATTATTTTTGACAGTTATTCTGTTGTGAAGGAGGAAAACAGATGGGAGTAAACCTGATTTTCAGGATTGCGGCCGTGGGAATTTTGGTATCAGTACTGTGCCAGATCCTGAAACACAGCGGGCGGGAGGAACAGGCTTTTCTGACCAGCCTGGCAGGGCTGCTTTTGGTGCTTTTCTGGATGGTTCCCTATATATATGAGCTTTTTGAGACAATGAAAGATTTGTTCGCACTGTAGGGGAGGTGGCAGAATGTCAATTATTACGGCGGCAGTTCTGGGGATGACAGCTGTACTTCTCGCGGTTCAGCTGAAAGGCAGGGGAGGCGAATACGGAATATACGTAATTATGGCAGCCGGTTTTTGTCTGTTCTTTTACGCCGCGGGAAAAATGAAAACAATACTTGATACGGCGCACCGTATTCAGGAATATATCGGTTTAAACAGTGCATATCTGTCTGCTCTTCTCAAAATGGCAGGGATTACATACATTGCGGAATTTGCTTCCGGAATCTGCCGGGATGCAGGGTATAGCGCTATGGGTACGCAAATAGAAATTTTTGCCAAGCTTTCTATTCTGGCAGTCAGCATGCCGGTTTTAATGGCTCTGCTGGAGACCTTAAGGCAGTTTCTCGGGTAAGAAAGGCGGGAAGGAATGCTGAAAAAAATTCAGGCAGCTGTTTTGGTTTTTTTTGTGCTGTCGTCCGGTCTGTCTCTTCGCTGCCTGGCACAATCGGGCGGAGAGAATACAGAAGAGAGCGGGGAAGAGTTTATTATGGATGCACTGGATCTCAGCCATATTGAGGAATTTCTGCGGCACGACGGGGAGACCTTTTCTTTTACGTTTCAGGAGCTGATTGGACAGCTGATGAGCGGCAATTTTAAAGATGCGTTTTACTCCTGTGCCGGTGCGGTAAAGGAGAGTCTTTTCAGCGAGATTGAACAGAATGGCTCCTGGGCGCTGCAGGTTATCATTCTGGGGCTTGTGGGCGCACTTTTTGCCAATTTTGCCGGAATATTTTCCGGAAGCCAGATTTCGGAGACGGGATTTTATGTAACCTATCTCCTTATATTCACTCTTCTTGCGGCCAGCTTTTTAAACGGAGTTGAAATTGTGGAAAATCTTCTTGAGCGGGTAATTGAATTTATGCGGGCGCTGGTTCCCACTTTTTTTCTGGCAGTTTCTTTTGCCGGGGGAAGTGTCAGTTCTGCGGCGGGATACGGGTGGATGCTGCTTTCTATAAATGGCGTGCAGTGGTTTTTCTTAAAAGTACTTCTGCCGGCATCGCAGATATGTGTTCTGCTGAACCTTACAGGATATCTCCTTAAGGAGGATTTATTTTCGAGAACTACGGGATTTCTGGATCAGGCGATTCGATGGAGTCTTAAAACCTTTGTGGGGATTGTGCTTGGTTTTCATATGCTTCAGGGGCTGGTAACGCCCTATGCGGATTCACTGAAAGGGCTTTCGCTTCGTCGGGCGGTCAGCATGGTTCCGGGGATCGGGCAGGGAGCGGAGGCAGTTTCTCAGGTAATTATGGGTACGGGCGTTCTGATAAAAAATACGATTGGAGCCGGAGCGGTTATTGTGCTGTTTATTATTGCGCTGATTCCTCTTTTAAAGCTTGTTCTTCTGTATTTGTTCTGCCAGGGGGCTGCTGCGGTGCTGCAGCCTGTGTGCGATAAAAGAATAGTGAACTGCATAAGTTCAGTGGGGACAGGCTTCGGGCTGCTGCTGTCAGTTGCCTGCGGAACACTTCTTCTTTTTTCTCTGTCCCTGGCTGTTGTGTGCATGGCTGCCAATGTGTCTTATTTCTCCGGATAACTGCAGAGAAGAAGAGAAAAGTGTGTGTCAGAGGATATTTATAACTGGAGGGAGAGGCTGGTGGAGGCGATATACAAATGGGTTGGAAATATCGTGTGCTATACCATATTTATAACGGTGCTTACGGGGATTCTGCCGGCCGGAAAATACGAAAAATATATCCGTCTGTTTGCCGGATGCATTTTAATACTTCTTGTTTTTCAGCCTCTGACAGACAGCCTCAGGCTGGAAGATCAGATTAACGGGCTTTTTCAGTCCATTACTTTTGAGAATGAGTCGGAGGAGCTTATGAGAGGGCTCGACGGGATGGAAGAAAAGAGAATGGAAATGCTGATATCAAGCTACGAGGAGCAGGCAGCGGGGGAAGCCGCGCGTATGGCACAGGAGGAAGGCTTTTCTGTATTGACGGCCTCTGTCTCCGTTGAAAGAAATCAGGAAAGTGAAAATTTTGGAAAAATAAAGGAAATCAGGATGGAGCTTGAGGAGTCTGTATCATCGGAGAGCAGCCCGGACGAAAGCGGAGAAGAAAAAACGTATATCCAGTCGGGGAACTCAGAGATATCAGTGACAGTGGATGAGGTTGAGAAAATTAAAATAGGAGATATTCCGGAAGAAACGGGGCATGAGCCGGCAGAGGTTTCGGCGGGTGTTGCAAATGGAATATCAGCGGGGAAGCTGAGGGACAGAATTTCATCATATTACAGGGTGGAGGCAGAAAATGTGGAAATTAAAGTGGAACAGAGATCCGGAATGGCTGAAGAAAAATGAAAAATGGCTGTTTGTCCTCATAGGGGGTATAATACTGCTTATTCTGGCATTTCCATCAGGCAGCGGTTCAGATGGTATACCCGGTTCCGGAGAAGATAAATCTTATCCTGGTCAGAATACATTTTCACAGGAACCGGACAGTGCGGGGGATTCATCTGCAGCACAGACGGACTGGCAGCGCCGGTATGAAAAAGAGCTGGAGCGGAGAGTGGAAGAGATTCTGAAAAATGTGGAGGGAGTCGGGGATGTGGAAGTGATGATCACACTTGCATCATCTTCTGAAAAAATAATACATGTTGATCAGGAAAAGAGCCGCTCGTCCACTGAAGAGACCGACAGTGCCGGCGGAGTCCGGAAACAGCTGCAGGAGGAAGTGCGGGATACATCGCTTACTTCGGGAAATGGGCAGCCGGTTGTGGAGAAGGAGCTGGAACCGGAAATCTCCGGGGTGGTTATCAGTGCCGGGGGAGGGGGAAATGCTTCAGTATGTAAGGAAATTTCTGAGGCGATGCAAGCATTATTTGGTCTGCCGGCACATAAAATAAAAGTATTAAAGCGGGTGGAATAAAGGAGTATGCGAGAATGAAAATGAAAAGAATTTTCAGACGAAATCAGATTATCATTACAACGCTTGCCATTATGATTGCCGCTGCCGGGTACCTGAACTATTCGGGGAAGAAAGAGGTAATGGGGGCAGATGTGTACGAGGCCGGGGCGACGGAAATCTCGGATGAGGATATTCTGGCTGAGAACCAGGCGGTTTCCGGCGGCGCAGACAACGTGGAGTACCAGGAAATCGCAAGTCTTGATGATCCACAGGAGGGAAACGCGGAAGCCGGAAGTGATCAGGCGGAAGAAAACTCCTCCATGGACAGTCCGGGAGAGGCTGTTCTGACAGGAGGAACAAGTGTCACGGAATACATAGCAAATGTGCAGCTGAACCGTGAACAGATAAGAGCAAAAAGCAAAGAGACATTAAATGAGATTATTAATAATGATAATCTGGATGAGGCTGCAAAATCGCAGGCGGTTGAGAGCATGATTGAACTGACTGCAATTGCTGAAAAAGAAAATGCAGCGGAAACGCTGCTTATGGCCAAAGGTTTTGCGGATCCCGTGGTCAGTATTACGGACGAAAAGGTGGACGTTGTGATTAACGCATCTTCCATAACAGATCCGCAGCGGGCACAGATTGAAGATATTGTAAAAAGAAAAACCGAAGTACCTGCTGAGAATATAGTGATTTCGCTTTTAAATCTCCAGGAATAAAATGTTTTCAGAGATGCCGCTGCCGGGCGGGAGTGTGAACTTTCAGGCCGGCAGCGGAACGGAAGAATATTCCTTGTGCCGGCTCTGACTAAAACGCCTTTGCAAACCTTTCTGTTTCTGGTATAATCAAAGATATTGAGCGAGACAGGAGGTGTGTGTGGTGTCAAAGGAGTCATCAGACAGAAGTACGCATATAGTATATGAACAGGATAAAATCGGACAGGTACAGATTGCGGATGAGGTAGTTGCCATCATAGCCGGACTGGCTGCCACTGAGGTGGACGGCGTGGATTCCATGGCTGGAAATATTACAAACGAGCTGGTGGGAAAACTGGGAATGAAGAACCTCAGCAAAGGGGTCAAGGTAACTGTGACGGAGGATCACATCATTGTGAACCTGTCGCTGAATATGAAGTATGGTTACAGCATTCCTGCTGTCAGTGAAAAGGTTCAGGAAAAGGTAAAAACGGCTATTGAAAATATGACGGGCCTTATGGTTCTGGAGGTAAATATCAAAATTGCCGGTGTCAGCCTGGAGGAAGAAAAGTAAAGACCACGTTAATGTGGAATATTTATCCTGATTCTTCTTGACGGCCTGTTTATCCTGTGTTAATATGGAGATCGTTAAGAGGGAGTAGTTGCAACATGTAATCAACAGCTCTGGGCCGGCGGCCCATGGTTACATGCCCTGTAGAAGTTTGGACGCAGAGGAACAAGACTTTTAGCATATGTGAAATATGCTGAAAGTCTTTTTTTGTCCGCGAAAATGCGGAATGTGTCCTGCAGAATGATTAAAGGGAGGCAATTACAGTTATACTCTGGATAGAAGATAAAAGGGAATTGAAGGAGGAACACACATGGATTTTTTACTGGAGGGAATTTTGCAGATTACACCCCAGCAGCTGGTTATGTATGTAATCGGAGCGATTCTCATATGGCTGGCAATAAAAAAGGAGTATGAGCCCGCACTGCTTCTGCCGATGGGATTCGGAGCAATTCTGGTAAACCTGCCTCTGTCAGGAGTAATTGATCAGACAATGGCGGGGATCGGAGAAACACACGGTATTATTCAGTGGCTGTTTGAGACAACGATTGATGCTTCAGAGGCGCTGCCGATTCTGCTTTTCATTGGAATCGGAGCGATGATAGATTTCGGTCCTCTGCTCTCACAGCCGATTATGTTTTTGTTTGGAGCAGCGGCACAGTTCGGTATCTTTTTTGCCATCTGCGTGGCTTCCCTGCTGGGATTTGAGCTGAAGGATGCAGCTTCTATCGGAATTATCGGAGCGGCTGACGGCCCTACCTCTATTCTGGTATCCCAGGTACTTGGTTCGGATTATGTGGGGGCTATCGCTGTAGCGGCGTACTCTTATATGGCTCTGGTACCTATCATTCAGCCGTTTGCCATTCGCCTGGTAACGACGAAGAAAGAGCGGTGCATACACATGACATACAGCCCCAAGGCTGTGTCAA
This sequence comes from uncultured Lachnospiraceae bacterium, assembly GCA_944384125.1. Lineage (GTDB taxonomy): Bacteria > Bacillota > Clostridia > Lachnospirales > Lachnospiraceae > Otoolea. The sequence goes on from CALWSF010000024.1 coordinate 20,860, forward strand.
AAACAACAAAAATTGCTTTCCCCATTATTGTTACAATAATTGTGGGCCTGATTTCGCCTGCTTCAGTGGCACTGGTAGGATTCCTGATGTTCGGAAATCTGATCCGGGAGTGCGGTGTACTTCAGAATCTGTCCAATACGGCACAGAATGAGCTGGCAAACCTGATCACGCTTCTCCTGGGAATTACGATCTCCTTCAGCATGCGCGCGGATGCATTTGTCCGTTTTGATACGCTTCTGATTATGGGAATCGGTCTGGTAGCTTTCATATTTGATTCAATCGGCGGAGTTCTGTTTGCCAAAATACTGAATCTTTTCCTTAAGGAAAAAATCAATCCGATGATTGGCGCGGCAGGAATTTCTGCGTTCCCCATGTCTTCCAGAGTTGTGCAGAAAATGGCCTCTGAGGAAGAAAAGGGAAATATCATTTTGATGCACGCGGTAGGAGCCAATGTTTCGGGACAGATAGCTTCCGTAATTGCGGGCGGCCTTGTGATCAAGCTGGTCAGCCAGTACCTGTAAGGAGGAGAAAATATGTGGAATAATTTTTTGATATCCCTGGAAATCATGGCAAAAGGGATGGGCGGAATCTTTGTAGTGGTACTTCTCATTACGCTTGTTGTCATTTTGCTGGGAAAATTAAAATAAAATAATTATAAATTAAAATCCGTGTACATGAGCTGAGGACAGCCGGTGTACACGGATTTTTTATGCGGATTTTGAAAGTAGCACAGGCCTATTCCAGAAACTTTTCCGTAAGCCGGGTAAGTGCCGCCTGATCGCGGCAGCCCATGAGTTCTCTGGCGGAGTGCATGGCCAGAATGGGAACACCGGCATCCACGGCCCGCATGTTCATGAAACAGGAGGAAATACTTCCGAGCGTTGAGCCGCCGCGTATATCAGAGCGATTAGAAAATTTGCGGCAGGGGATGCTGTTTTCCAGGCACAGCTGCTCGATAGTGCTTACGCAGGAGGCATCGGTGGCATATGCCTGGGAAACGGACAGTTTCAGTGCCACTCCCTCATTCAGGCAGATGCGATCCACCGGGTCGTATTTTTCCATTTTATTGGGATGGAGAGCGTGCGCCACATCCAGAGACAGGAGAAATCCGCCCAATAAAGCATTCAGGAGAGTTTCTCTGGAAAAGCCCAGGCTCAGATATATTTTTTCAAGAATTCTTTCAGCCAGAAGAGAGGCGGCGCCCTGTTTTGTGGAACTTCCGATCTCTTCATTATCGTACAGAACAGCCATGCGGATGCCGTTTTCCGGACGGGATGCCGCAATGCCGCTCAGACAGGCCTGAACGGAGGTAAGATTGTCCAGACGGGGAGCAGACAGCATCTCATTTTGGATGCCGAGAACCTGGGGTTCATCGCAGTTATACAGGCAGAACTGATAGTCAAGAATATCTTCCCGGGAGCAGCCAAGTTTTTCGGCCAGCAGATCGGTAAAGAAAAAGTTCCGGTTCAGAGATTCGTTCAGCACTGAAATGACAGGCTGCATATCCGTCTGGGGATTCAGCTCAATTCCTCGGTTTACTTCCCGGTTAAAGTGGATGGCCAGGTTTGGGACTGTGAGGAGCGGACGCTCAAAGCAGACAAAACGGGCATCCGGGTTAAACGGATCTTTTGCCCGCAGACATACCTTCCCGGCAAGGGAGAGGGGGCGGTCAAGCCATGTGTTGAGAATGGGGCCTCCGTAAACGGAGACATTCAGTTTTCCGTAGGCCCCGGATGCAATTTCAGGCGCCGGCTTCAGCATAAGACATGGCCAGTCTGTGTGGGCCGAGGCGATGTGCAGCGGGGAGGAGCCGGTATTATCTGTAATAGAAGGACCAATCCGGAATGCTGCGAGAGTAGAGTCGTATACGTTTACGTAGTAACTGCCGCCGGGTTCCAGTTCCCAGTGACTGTTCAGGGAAAGCGGTGTAAAACCCAGCTTGTCCAGGTATGAACTGCTGTATAAAATGGTGTGAAAAGGGGATACCCCTGCCCGCAGGAGGGCGGTCAGTTGCTCCAGATCTCTGGTATAATCAGCCATGGTAGTCATTTCTATAATTTCCTTTCTTTTTTCTTTCAGTTTTCTGTGCCGCGTTGACATAAATGTTTCCACCTTTTATAATGGAGTAGTCAAAAAATAAGGAGGCACAATATGAATATTATAAATTATTTCCGGCGTTTTTGCACCAAAGGCGCCGTGATCACATATCTGTCATTATCTCTGACCTGTTCAGGGCTGTTTGCGTCAGCCGCATATGCAGGTCCTGCAGATGATGCATCTCTGGGAACTCAGACACACGCAGGCCCGGGACAGGAGGCGGCCGGTTCGCAGCAGCCTGCTGTGGTCAATTCATTTTATAATCAGGTGCTTTCTGATCCGATTGTCAAACCGGTTGACAAATATTCTTACGGACAGATGGAACAGGATATTTATCTGCTGACACAGCGTTATCCGGGGAAGATTACGCTTAATGTTCTGGGACAGTCTCTGGATGGAAGGAATATTTATGATGTTGTGATTGGAAACCCCCAGGCATCGAAAAAGATCCTGATACAGGGGGCTATTCACGCCAGAGAGTATATTGTGGTTCCCCTTATGATGCAGCAGATGGAGTATCTTCTGGCAGGATACGACAGCGGAACATACCAGAATCAGCCTCTTTCTTCCATTTTGAACCAGGTGGCAATTCATTTTGTGCCCATGGCGAATCCGGATGGAGTGACATTAAGCCAGATGGGAGAAAATGGAATTAATTCAGAAGAGCTTCGTCAGACTATCCGGACTGCATATGCCCTTGATACGGCGGAGGGCCGGACTTCTCTTGACTATGATCAGTATCTGACACGCTGGAAGAGCAATGCCCGCGGTGTAGATCTGAACTATAATTTTGACGCCAAATGGGCGGATATCAATCCGGAGCTCACGCATGCTTCATCCAATGGGTATAAAGGAACCAGTCCGCTTTCAGAACCGGAGGCTCAGGCTCTGGCCGGCCTTATTCAGTCCAATTCGTTCTCTGCCATAATCAGTTATCATGCAATGGGACGGGTTCTTTACTGGGATACGGAAGGGAATCAGAAGGCTGCGGAGTCATATGATATGGCGCTGAATGCATCCGCAGTAACCGGCTATTCCGTTCTCAGCAGCAAGGGTGTCGGCGGCCTTAAAGACTGGGCACAGAAGACTCTTGCAATTCCCGGTATCACAATTGAGGTAGGCCGTTCCGTCTGCCCGGTTGCATTTTCGGAATATCAGGCCATATGGGATCAGAATAAAGCGATTCCGGCACTGTTTGCCAATTACGTTCTCACTCACTGAATCAGAGGGGCCGCATGAGCTGCGGCCTCTTTTTTGCTGCCATTCAGATTATTCTTCGGTAAAGGGAATTCCCTCTTTTCTGAAAAAGGCTCTGACTGCATCGTCCCATTCCCGTTCGAGAGTGCGATCAGGAGAGAATACATTGAGAGAGAGGCCTGTGATACAGGTAAGCAGGTGGGATTCATACCGGATATTTAGAAAAAGTCCTCCAATCTGCTCCGGCTGCCAGGTACATCGGCTGGCTTCAAGGAGTTTTTCTGTCTGCCGGGGCGGCAGCCGCAGAACAATGGAAAAGCTTCCAGGAAGCTTTTTTCCTTTGATAAGGGAGTAGCAGTAGGGACGGAGGAGCGACCAGGAGGAGAAATCTTCGATGTGTTCTGCTTCCAGTTCTTCTTCCGAATAATAGCCGTGACGTATTCTGCCGTCGATTGAAAATGTGTTGAAAGTGACGATAACGGCTTCTTTTACAAGAAACCAGTCAAATGTAGTGCCAACCAGAAGTTTTTTCGTAAATTCTTTAATATCACATATTTTCAGCGCAATCACGGGCGTTACCTCCAATCATTCATGTTCATTTTACCGCAGGGAAATAAAAGGTGCAATCTTAATCGGATGTATTGGGGAGCAAATCTCCCGGTAAAATTTTTAAAAATTGCTAGCACTCAATCAAAATGAGTGCTAATTTTCTATTGACATCTGAATTTCAGCGTATTACAATAAAGATCGTGGCAGAAAGCGGGAGCCGGCAGATAATAACGGGAAAAGTGATGTCTGCGGGACTCCGGCTGCTTATAGAAGAAAAGGAGTGTTGAAAATGGGAGCTAAATCAGGAAGTTTATCTATTAACAGTGAAAACATTTTTCCGATTATAAAAAAGTGGCTTTATTCCGATCATGATATTTTTTACAGAGAGCTGATTTCCAATGGCTGTGATGCCATTACAAAACTGAAAAAACTGGAACTGATGGGAGATTATACAAAGCCGGAGGATGTGGAGTATAAAATTCAGGTTACTGTGGATTCAGATGCAAAGACCATTACAGTAGAGGACAACGGACTGGGAATGACAGAGCAGGAGGTCGAGGAATATATCAACCAGATTGCCTTTTCCGGTGCGCAGGATTTCCTGGAAAAATATAAGGATAAGGCCAATGAAGATCAGATTATCGGTCATTTCGGCCTTGGATTTTATTCGGCTTTTATGGTTGCGGATCGCGTTACTATCGATACACTGTCCTACCAGGAGGGGGCAAAGCCTGTTCACTGGGAGTCGGAAGGCGGTACTGAGTTTACCATGGATGAGGGAGACAAAGAGGAAAACGGAACCCGGATTACCCTTTATCTGAATGAGGACAGCACGGAATTCTGCAACGAGTACCGTGCCCGTGAAGTAATCGAAAAATACTGTGCCTTTATGCCGGTTAATATTTTCCTGAAGAATGCAAAGGCAGAGCCGGAGTATGAGACTATTGAAAAGGATGAACTGACGGATAAAGATACGATTGTCGAGACTGTTATTGAAGAGGCCAAGACGGAGGAAAAGGAGAATGAGGACGGAACCAAGGAGACAGTTGAGGTTTCTCCCCGTACAGAGAAATACAAGATTCTGAAGCGCCCGGTTCCGCTCAATGACATCCATCCACTCTGGAACAAGCACCCCAATGAGTGCACAGAGGAGGAGTACAAGGCGTTTTACCGCAAGGTATTTATGGATTACAAGGAGCCTCTGTTCTGGATTCATCTGAACATGGATTATCCCTTTAATCTCAAAGGTATTCTCTACTTCCCCAAGATCAATATGGAGTATGAGAGTATAGAGGGAACCATCAAGCTTTATAATAACCAGGTATTTATTGCGGATAACATCAAGGAAGTTATCCCGGAATTCCTGATGCTGCTTAAGGGTGTTATTGACTGCCCGGATCTTCCGCTTAACGTTTCAAGAAGTGCCCTGCAGAATGACGGCTTTGTAAAGAAGATTTCCGATTACATCACAAAGAAAGTGGCGGACAAACTGTCCGGTATGTGCAAGACGGATCGTGAGACGTATGAGAAGTACTGGGACGACATTGCTCCGTTTATCAAATTTGGCTGCCTCAAGGATGAAAAATTTGCCGAGAAGATGGATGAGTATATCATCTTTAAGAATCTGGAGGGCAAATATCTTACCCTTAAAGACTGTCTGGATAAGGCCAAAGAAGAAAATCATGAGAATAAGATTTTCTATGTGACGGACGAAAAAGAACAGGGGCAGTATATCAATATGTTTAAGGAAAACGGTCAGGATGCCGTTATCCTTCCCCATAATATTGACAATCCGTTTATTACCCATATGGAGCAGAAGCATGAGAATGTGAAGTTCCTGCGCATTGATGCGGACGTGAACGAAACGCTTCGTGAGGAGGTAAGCGAGGAGGATAAGGAAAATCTTAAAAAACAGGAAGAGACTCTGACGGAGCTCTTTAAAAAGGTGCTGGGCGATGATCGGATTCAGGTAAAGGTTGAAAAACTTAAAGATGCTTCTCTTTCATCCATGATCACACTGTCTGAGGAAACCCGCCGTATGCAGGATATGATGAAGATGTACAATATGTACGGAATGGATCCGTCCATGTTCGGCGGCAGCGGCCAGGTGCTGGTACTTAATTCCAACAACAGTCTGGTTAAGTACATTCTGGAGAACGGCGAGGGAGAGAACACACCGAAGATCTGTGAGCAGCTTTATGATCTGGCACTTTTAAGCCATGGTTCTCTGTCTCCGGAGAGAATGACCAAATTTATTGCCCGGACTAATGAGATAATGGGAATGATGATTTAAAAAGAATAAATTTTAGCCGGTTTAGTTCCGGCTGAAAATGAACGGGTATATCGCATAGCCGGCGGTATGCCCGTTTGTTATTTCTGCTGCAGTATTTTAGTAAAAGATGTCTCTTACGGAAGGAAGTCCTCGCTTTTTGGAACAATATCGTCTATAATGTATCATAAACTATAACTGGGCGGGGAGAGGAAGATTGTTAAAAAGAAGGACTATGACAGAGCGCGTACACTTATATGACGGCAGCAGTAAAGAAAGCAGACGGAGTATTTATCACAGGACATAACAGACAGAATGGAGGAACGATTTATGTACGGCGATGCAGCAAATCATGAATATGGAGAAAATCCGGAGCAGGGGGCAGAACTTCTGCAGGAAAAACGCAAAACCTGCAGAAGGCAGTTAAGATGCACCTGCACAGTTCTCGGATGGTCCCTGACACTTTTTATAGTACTGACGCTCTGCATCAGCCTCCTGATCCAGCTGGGAGCAGAGGCGCTTCTTTCATTCGGGAATGGCGGCAGTGTTCTGTATGATATTGTAAATTCCAACTGGTTTGCGATGGGCGGAATAACACTTCTCACATATGCAATTGTACTGCCCTTTATTTTTGCTATTATGAGCCGTGTCCCGGAGAACCGGACAGAACCAAAAAAAATGCGGTTCCGAAAGTTTGTTATGTTTTTTGTCCTGATTCAGGGAGGCGGAACCTTTTTTAATTTTATAGGAAATATGATTAATTTTACGGTATCAATGTTTTCAGGGCGCAGTATGCTGGATATGAATCCGGTTAATACACTGCTGGACGGAATGGATCTCCTGACAATTCTTTATATCGCACTGCTGGGGCCGATTATAGAGGAATATATATTTCGCTGGAAGCTGGTAAACCGTCTGAGAGCCTACGGAGACAGAACTGCAATTGTATATTCGGCACTGATGTTCGGTCTGATGCACGGAAATGTGACACAGTTTCTGTATGCTGCCTTTATTGGTCTGATTTTGGGATACATTTCAGTAAAAACGGGACGGCTTTTATATAACTGTCTTCTGCATATTCTGGTAAACAGCGGTTCCGTTCTTCTTGTGCTTCTGACCTCAGATCAGTCCGTTCTGTCTGTTGTTATTTCTCTGGGGACATTGTTTGTTACTCTGGCAATGGTAGTCGGGGCAATTGTAATTACATGTATAAAAGCCGGGAAGCTGCGCCTGGGCACGGGAAGTCTTCCTGACGGAGTAATGCACATAGATATTGCATCTGCAGCTTACCTGAATTCCGGGACAATCGCATTTATTGTTGTATGTGTAGGGATGATGCTGTTTTATCTGTTTGCGTCCTAATGCGGTTTCGCGCCTGTGTCCGCTTTCCGTCAGTGCAAAAGTTCCGTCTGGCTCAATATGCTTGACTTTGCCATATGTGCGCACTATAATAAATAGTAATCGATACTACGTGACAAAACACGGCAGGAGGACGCGTATGACATATAAAATTATTGGAGACAGCTGTCTGGATCTGACGGACGAGCTAAAAAAAGATCCGCATTTTCAGATGGTGCCTCTGACGCTTCAGGTTGGGGATACCTGTATCATGGACGATGAAACCTTTGATCAGCAGGCATTTCTTGCTCTTGTGAGAAGTCATGAGGAGTGCCCCAGGACGGCGTGTCCGTCTCCCGACAGTTTTAAAAAGGCGTATGAGTGCGGTGCAGATGCAGTTTTTGTGATTACGCTGTCAGGGCATCTGAGCGGCAGTTACAATGCAGCGGTTGTTGCACAGCAGCTTTTTGAGGAGGAACACGGGAAGGAGAGGCGTGTTGCTGTGATTGATTCCCGGTCTGCCTCCTCGGGAGAGCTGAATATAGCTCTTTATATACGGGATCTGTGTGAGCAGGGACTGGATTTTGATTCTGTCGTCCGAAAGGCGGAAGAATACCGGGATTCCATGGAAACATACTTTGTGCTTGAGACCCTTGATTTTCTCCGGAAAAACGGCAGACTGACAGGGCTCAAAGCGTTTTTTGCCACGGCGCTCAATATAAAGCCTGTTATGGGAGCAGATCGGGGTGTTATCATAAAGCTTGATCAGGCACGCGGAATCAATCGTGCTCTGGAACGTATGGTGGAAATTGCAAAGCGTGAGGTGCCGGATCATGCATCCAGACGGCTTATTATTGCCCACTGCAACAATCCTGAAAGGGCGGAGCGTGTGAAGGAATTGATGTCCTCAGAAGATATGTTCCGGGAAATTCTGATAACCCAGACGGCCGGTGTGGCAACGCTCTATGCGGGAGACGGCGGAATTATTATGACGCTTTAAATACGGAGGCTGTTTCTATTATGAATGGAAAGAAGAAAATGCTGCTGTCATTTATGGGAGCGGCATTCCTTATATTATCTTTTTTTTCAGCAGGGTGTGCTGCTGCAGATGCAGTATGGGCGGATGAGATTTCGCTTTCCGGGGAGGAGACAGTGCCTCTGCAGACGGAGAAAAGTACAGAACAGGTTCTGAAAATTGATACAGATGATGCCAAGGGACCGGCGGAGGACACGGCAGAGAAAGAAAAAAGGGAAGGCAGCCTTCTGTTTGCGGGAGATATCTATCTTTCGGAACATGTGCTGCGTGCCTATGATGGGGCAGGCGGAATTAACGGTGTTCTTGATGACGGACTTCGTAAAGAGATTGAAGAAGCTGACATATTCATGGCCAATCAGGAATTTCCGTTCAGTGACAGGGGAAACCCTGCGGCGGATAAACAGTTTACTTTTCGGCTTCCGCCGTCCCGCGTGTCTGTCCTTGGAGATATTGGAGTGGACATTGTGACGCTGGCCAATAACCATGCTCTGGATTACGGTTCAGATGCTCTGACAGATACATGCCGGACGCTGGATGAGGCCGGGATTTTGCGGGTAGGGGCCGGAGAAAACCGGGAGGAAGCGGCGAGGGCCGAGATTATGGACCTCAATGGCATTTCAGTAGGATTTGTGGGAGCATCCCGGGTATTTCCCACAGCGGACTGGGCAGCGGGGGCGTCCCATATCGGGATGCTGTCGGCTTATGATGCGGAGGGATTTCTGGAGGCTGTGCGCCAGGCCCGGCAGCAGTGTGATTATCTGGTTGTGTATGTGCACTGGGGAATAGAGAGAGATACTGTACCGCAGACGTATCAGCGCCAGCTGGCATACCAGGCAGTGGATGCGGGGGCTGATATGGTTGTGGGAAGTCATCCCCACGTTCTCCAGGGAATTGAGTACTATAAAGGAAAGCCCATACTGTACAGTCTGGGCAATTTTGTGTTCGGAGGCTCTATTCCGGAGACCATGCTGGTAAGAGCATCTGTTGATGAGGCAGGGGAAACGCAGCTGACCCTGATACCGGCCACATCCTCTGCCGGCTATACCAGGGAGCTTGAGGAGGATAAAAAAGCAGCGTTTTATCAGAAGATAGAAGGACTTTCAACGGGAATACGGATTGACGGGACAGGAGCCGTCTATCAGGAAGACGTTGATACAAACCAGTCTCCCTGACGGCAGCCGGATTCGCGGAGAGCTTTTGTGAATGTATTTAAAAACAGTTTCTTATTGGCCACCCATTGCGGGGCAATCAGAAGGCGTTTTGGTCCGTCTCCGCTCAGACGGTGAATAACCATATCGGGCGGAAGAAGGCGGATGCAGCAGAGAAGAAGTGAAATATATTCTTCCATGGAGAGTACGGGAAATGGCTCTTTTTCATAAAGTTCTCCCAACTTTGTGTTTTTCAGCACATTGAGGAGCTGCAGTTTGACTCCGTCGATAGAAGGGCGGAACGCGGCCACCCATCGGACGGTGTCCAGCATCATTTCTTTTGTTTCGCCGGGAAGCCCCAGAATAACATGGACGATCACAGTGATGCCCGCTGCTTTGAGTTTTTTTACTGAGAGAGAAAAAACGGAAAGCGGATACCCGCGGCGGATAAAGCGGGCAGATTCTTCGTGGACAGTCTGCAGTCCCAGCTCCACCCAGACCGGTTTTATCCGGTTGAGGCGGGAGAGGAGCGCAATGACATCGTCCGGCAGGCAGTCAGGGCGGGTAGCTATGGACAGGACGGCTATGTCCGGGTGCATGACTGCCTGTGTGAACAGGTTCTCCAGATAGCTGACGGGTGCATAGGTATTTGTGTATGACTGGAAATAGGCAATGTAGCGATTTCCGGTCATTTTTTTTGCAACCCGGGCTTTGGCTGCCTCGATCTGATCGTTTATGGAGGCGTGAACCGGTTCTGCAAAATCGCCGGATCCCCCTTCGCTGCAGAAGATACATCCGCCGGTTCCCAGTGTTCCGTCGCGGTTGGGGCATGTCATACCGCCGTCCAGGGCAAGTTTATAAAGTTTTTCTCCGAAACAGCCGGTAAGCCATGCATTCAGGGAATAATAGGGTCTTCCGTCCGGATACATTCCTTCAGTAGAGCGGCATGAGCCGGCAGCGGTATTTTTTGTTTCGGTGTGTACATCCATAAATACGTCTCCTGACAGATATAGTGTGATTTTCCGAAAAGTATAGCAGAGTTTCTGATAAATCACAAGCATTGGGAAAATATTGGACGAAGGCGGGAAGAAAAACGGTAAACAGCAGTTTGAGAATGAAGAGGAACAGCCTGACGGATTTTTGTATAAAAAGAAAAGAATATCATATTGAGGCTTTTGGGGCAGAATGATATACTGAAAACAGAAACCGGAGCGCAGAAAAGCCGCCTGTGGGCGGAGACCTGTGCGGAAACCGGAAAATGTATGGGGAAAAGGAGAGAATCTATGACTGTAAAAGAAACACTGCAGAAACTGGAGTCGGAGCAGGCAAAGCTTCAGATGGAGGAGCTTTACGGGAAAAATGGCGTGCAGGAAAATATAGAGCGGTATATCCATGTGACAGAAGGATTTGAGAAGACTTACGGAGATGGAGATATTCTGCTTTTCAGTTCTCCGGGGCGCACGGAGATCAGCGGAAATCACACCGATCACAATCACGGAAAGGTACTGGCCGGAAGCATAAATCTGGACTGTGTGGGAGCGGCTGCCAGAAATAATACAGATACAGTGCGCATTCTGAGTGAAACATTTGATCAGAAGTTTATCATAAGCCTTAAAGATCTGCAGCCCAGCGAGCAGATGGCCGGCACGATTGATCTGACGAAAGGTATTCTCAAAGGCTTCCTGGAAAAAGGCTGCCAGATAGGAGGCTTTGATGCGTATATTACGAGCAATGTCATCAGTGCGGCAGGAGTCAGCTCATCCGCATCCTACGAAATGCTCATCTGTTCTATTCTGAATACTCTGTTCAATGACGGAAAGATGGATGTGGTTGCCTACTCCCATATTGGTAAGTATGCTGAGAATAAATTCTGGAACAAAGCATCAGGACTTCTGGATCAGATGGCCTGCGCAGTGGGCGGTCTTATAACCATTGACTTTAAAAATCCGGAAAAGCCCCAGGTGGAAAAAATTGATTTTGATTTTGGTGCGCAGAATCACAGCCTTGTCATTGTCAACACGGGAAAGGGACATGCGGATCTGAGTGCGGATTACTCATCTGTTCCCCATGAGATGAAAAAAGTAGCGGAATATTTCGGAAAATCCGTATGTGCTGAGATTGAAGAGAAGGATGTACTGGAGAATCTGGAGAAGGTACGCGCATACGCAGGGGATCGATCTGTAATGCGGGCACTGCATTTCTTTGAGGAAAACAAGAGAGTCGAGAGAGAAGTAAAAGCGCTTAAAGAAAATGATTTTGCCACTTTTCTGGAAAACATTACGGCATCGGGCAATTCTTCATGGAAATGGCTGCAGAACGTATATACGACGGCTGATGTGCAGGAGCAGGGGATCAGTATTGCACTGGCTCTCACGGAGCTTTTTATTGCTGAAAAGAAACGGGGAGCGTGCCGTGTCCACGGAGGCGGTTTTGCCGGTGTTATTATGGCGATGCTTCCAAATGATGTGGTGGATGAGTATGTTGCATATATGGAGAAAGCTCTTGGACAGGGAAATGTATATCGGATGAGCATTCGTCCGCGCGGTGCGATCTGCGTCAGTGAGTCATTTTCATAAAGGAGAGAGAGATGACAGATGTACGCGCAGAGCTGGAAAGGCTGGCTGATGAGAAATACCGGAGTTTTCACAGCCGCCTTCTTCCGGGAACGGAAAACATTCTGGGAGTTCGTGTCCCTGATCTCTGGAAACTGGCGAGGAAACTTGTGAAAGAAGAGAGAGACGGCTATTTAAGACGTGCTTCCGATGAAACCTATGAGGAGATCATGCTTCAGGGAATGGTTATTTCCCTGATTAAGGAGAGTTTTGAGGAAAAACTGAGCCGTCTTCCTGCGTACATGAAAAAGATAGATAACTGGGCTCAGTGTGATGTGGTGTGCAGCCGGCTCAGGATGTGCGAAAAAAACAGGGAAGCAACTCTTGGCTTTCTGAAACCGTATCTGGAATCAGAGAAAGAGTTTGAAGTTCGTTTTGCTGTAGTTCTTCTTATGAATTATCTGACAGATGAGGATTATATTGATGAGACGCTTTCGCTTCTGGAATCAGTAAAACATCCGGGATATTACGTGAAAATGGGAGTTGCCTGGGCGGTTTCCGTATGTTTCGTAAAGTTTCCTGAAAAAACCATGGACTGTCTGAAAAGAGGAAATTTTGACAGGGATACCTATGGAAAGGCGCTGCAGAAAATTGTGGAATCCAACCGGGTAAGTCCGGAGACGAAAACTGTGATACGGGAAATGCGCAGAGAACAGCGGCGGAAAAAGACTGATGCATAAGCTTGCGGAGAGGAGGATGGACGATGAGCAATCAGAATCTTATTATAACAATTGAGCGTGAATACGGAAGCGGGGGCCGGATAGTGGGGCAGAAGCTTTCAGAGGAGCTTGGACTGCATTTTTATGATGATGACATTCTGAAGGTCGCCTCGGAAAAAAGCGCTGTGGGAGAGCAGTATTTTCGTCTGGCCGATGAAAAAGCCGGAAATAATCTTTTCCATAAGCTGGGCGGAGGAAAAAAGGTGGATATTTTTTCGAGTCCTTCGCCGGATGGCAAACTGACCTCCCCGGAAAATCTTTTTAAATTTCAGGCAATGGTTATCCGGGAGCTGGCGGAGCAGGAGCACTGTGTATTTGTGGGACGGGCTGCCGGGTATGTGCTTGATCAGTATGAGGAGATAGAACGCCTTGTGCGGATTTTTGTCTATGCTGATAAAGTTAAAAAGGTACAGCGGGTTATGGAAGTGGACTGTATTGATGAGGAAAAGGCAAAGAAGAGAATCCGGAAGATTGAGCGGGAGCGAAAGGATTATTACCGCTATTTTACCGGAAGCGAATGGCATAATATGAAAAATTATGATCTGCCCATCAACACGACGCGCCTGACACTGGACGAAACAGCGGAGCTTATAAAAGCGTATGTCCGGCTGAAAGGGTATATTGCCTGACCTTTAACCGCATCTCGACGAGCGCCTTCTCTTGTGATATACTGTTTATCAGTATGTTTACGGGAGGAGGCGTTTTCTGTGGATGAAAAAGAAGCTGAAAAGCCGGTAAAAAGGATATGTGTCGGTCTTCTTGCCCATGTGGATGCAGGTAAAACAACTTTATCGGAAGCAATGCTCTATACAGGAGGAATGATTCGGAAACTGGGACGTGTGGACAGGGGAGATGCATTTCTGGATACGTATGAGCTGGAAAAGAAGCGGGGAATTACTATTTTTTCCAAGCAGGCGGTACTGTCGTGGAATAATATGGCTGTTACGCTCCTTGATACACCGGGTCATGTGGACTTTTCCGCAGAGATGGAGCGGACTCTTCAGGTACTGGATTATGCGGTTCTTGTGATCAGCGGTTCAGACGGTGTTCAGAGCCATACGAGAACGCTGTGGCGTCTGCTGGCGCGTTATGATATACCGGTATTTATTTTTGTCAATAAAATGGATCTGGCTGAAGAGAGAAAAGAAGAACTTCTGTCAGAGCTCAAAGACAAGCTTGATGGCAGCTGCGTGGAATTTGGAAGTGCAGATAAAGAAAGTTTTTTTGAAGAGATAGCTGTCTGCAGGGAGGATGTGCTTAATCAGTTTTTGGAGACAGGTATGATAGATGACAGCACGATACAGGAACTGATAGCAGAGAGAAAGCTGTTTCCCTGCTTTTTCGGTTCAGCTCTCCGCCTGGAGGGAGTGGAAGAGCTTCTCAGAGGGCTGGAGACGTATGCACGCATGCCGGAGTATTCCCGGGAATTTGGGGCCAGAGTATTCAAGATTGCCCGGGACGGGCAGGGCAACCGTCTGACGTACATGAAAATCACAGGAGGGGTTCTTCATGTCAGAGACATGGTGGGAGATGAGAAGGTAAGCCAGCTGAGGATCTATTCAGGGGAAAAATTTGAGGCAGTAAAAGAGGTTTCTTCCGGTATGGTCTGTGCGGCTGTCGGTCTGTCCGAGACCAGTCCCGGTCAGGGAGTTGGAAGCTGCAGGGGCATGTCAGTGCCGGTTCTGGAGCCGGTACTGACGTACCGTGTAGAGCTTCCGGAGGATGTAGATGCGGCTTCTGTTCTTCCAAGGCTTATCCAGCTTGAAGAGGAGGAACCGGAGCTCCATATTGCCTGGGAGGAAGAAAAAAAGGAGATACACGCTCAGATAATGGGGGAAATCCAGATGGAAATCCTGAAAACCCTGATTAAAGAGCGGTTTGGTATTGATATTAAATTTGGAGGCAGAAGCATCGTCTACAAGGAAACCATAGGAAATACAGTGGAAGGCGTCGGTCATTATGAACCGCTGCGCCATTATGCGGAGGTGCATCTGCTCCTGGAACCGGGGGAGCCGGGCAGCGGGCTGACAATTGCCAGTGCCTGCAGTGAGGATGTTCTGGATAAAAACTGGCAGCGTCTTGTGTTCACGCATCTTGAGGAGAAAGAGCACAGAGGAGTCCTTACGGGGGCGCCTGTGACGGATATAAAAATCACTCTGATGTCCGGACGCGCCCATGTGAAGCACACAGAGGGAGGCGATTTCCGCCAGGCTGTTTACCGTGCTGTAAGGCAGGGGCTTCGCCAGGCTGAGTCGATTCTGCTGGAACCGTATTATCAGTTTACTCTTGAGGTTCCGGAAAAGCTGGTGGGCCGTGCAATGACGGACATGGAGCGGCGTTCGGGAACATTTGAGCCTCCGCTTATTGAAAACGGAATGGCTGTGCTGACGGGAACAGCCCCGGTTTCATCACTTGACGGGTATCAGACAGAGGTTTCGGCGTATTCCGGGGGAATGGGACATCTGATGTGTTCCTTTAAAGGATATGAGCCCTGTCATAATGCCGATGAAGTCATTGCGGCGGCCGGCTATGATCCGGACGGAGATCTGGACAATCCGTGCGGCTCTGTCTTCTGCACTCATGGGGCTGGTTTTGTGGTAAACTGGGATGAGGTAAAAAATTATATGCATCTTCCCAGCTGTCTGGGCCGCAGCCAGTCGGATGGAGAGTCAGAACGCCGCATCGAGCAGGGGGCGCGTTCGTCTGATGGAAGGGGCGGGGAGACCCGTGAGGAGAGGTGGCTTGGTACAGAGGAGATAGATGCAATTCTGGCCAGCACATATTATGCCAACAGACGCAGCGACAACAAAAAACAGACGGTAAGACGCGGTGTGGGAGCTGTGGGAAACCGCGTGTACCGGGGCGAAACTGCTGCGCAGGAAAGCCGGGACCAGAGCGGAAAGCCCGGTAAGGAAGGTGCAGCAAAAAAGAAAGAGCAGGAGCAGAAAAAGGAATATCTTCTGGTTGACGGTTATAATATAATTTTTGCCTGGGAAGAGCTGAAAGAACTGGCAGATATAAATATTGACAGTGCAAAGGGAAAACTTCTGGATATTCTCTGCAATTATCAGGGCATCAGAAAATGCAGCCTGATTGTTGTTTTTGATGCTTACCGGGTACAGGGGCATCCCACGGAAATATTTGATTATCATAATATTCATGTGGTTTATACAAAGGAGGCTGAGACAGCCGATCAGTTTATCGAAAAGTTTGCTCATGAGAACGGAAAGAAATATTCCGTAACGGTGGCCACTTCTGACAGGCTGGAGCAGATCATTATACGGGGACAGGGATGCGGTCTGTATTCTGCGAAGGATCTTAAAGAGGAGATCGAGCGCGCAGGAAAGGAACTGCACGCCGGATATGTGTCGGGAGGTCCAAGAGGCGGGAAAAATTATCTTCTGGATGGTGTTTCAGAGGAGATACTGCGCCAGGCAGGAAAAAACGGGGCGGACGCGTAAATGCGTCCGCCTTTAAAAACGTGAAGACATATCAGGTTTCGGAACCCTCGATTTCATGAACGGTTTTTTTCAGCTGCTCAATGAGGAGAGCGGCCGCAGGCGATGCCTTTTTCAGGGAAGGAATGCAGATCCCCAGAAAGCGTTCAATAGGGGGATTCAAGGGGAGGGTGGCCACGCCCTGTGAATTGCCGCGTATTACCAGCTCGGGAAGAATACATATGCCCAGATTGTGGCTGGCCATTGCAATCATGGAATATGTATTCAGGGAAGAAAAACTGGGAAGAGGCGGGGCAATATTGAGGCTGTAAAACTGTCGGATCAGATCCTCTTCTCCCTTTTCTTCTATATATGGGATATCATTCAGATTCTGCAAGTCGAAGCTGCTTTCTTTGGCGTAGGGAGATGCAGGGGAACAGACTGCCAGATACGGTTCCCGTTTCAGAGGAATCCAGTCCATTTTCGAGTCATCCGAGAAACTGCAGATTCCGAAATCAATGCTTCCTGCCTCCAGCCAGTTTTCAATATCCTGAAGATTCCCCTCTCGTATTTCTACCATCATATGGGGATAATCCTGATAAAACTGTTCCAGAGCGGAGGGGAGCCATTGTACGGACGCGCTCAGATAAGTGCCAATGCTGATGTGTCCCGTCTGTATGCCCCGAATGGCCGCAGATTCCTGTTCAAAAGATTCCGCAGCAGACAGTATCCGGCGGACATGGGGAAGAAGCAGGCTTCCGTTTTTGGTCAGTGTCAGTCCCTTCTGCGTGCGGGAAAAAAGAGGAAATCCCAGCTCTTCCTCCAGATTTTTCAGAATATGGCTGGCGGCAGACTGGGTGTATTTATTTTTCTGTGCGGCACGCGTGAGGGTTTTTTCTTCTGCAATTGATAAAAATAACCGCATGTCTTTAAGATCCAAAATATTTTTCCTCCTGTGTTAATTTTTATCCCCCGTTAGAATATTATTATATTGGGGGTATTATATCACAAATGTGAAAGAAAAGATAGAAATATAGAATGGAAAAAACATATATCATAAAAACATTGAAAAATATTTCATTTTTGTGAAAAATCAACAATTAATATTCACATGAAAAAAAGAAGACGGTTTGAACGGAATAATGAACTGCATTCTGAAAAAGAACGACACAAAGAGAATGGATTTACAGTGTTAAATTGTGCTTTTTATACAATCAAAAATGACACTTTGGGGGAGATAATAGTGCAATGTTTAAAAAATGACATGAAATAGGAGCTAATCATGAAAATATTGCATGATGATTGTGCTGAATTTCATTGAACAAATTTCATTGACGTGATATAATTTCCCCAAAAGCAAGTTTTTTTTTGAAAAAAATGAAAAAACTTGCTGGCCAAGCGCGCGGCCAATAAAAAAAAGGGGGAAAAATTAAACATGCTTGAAAGTATTAACAATGTTGTTGGTATTTTGAACGGTCCTATTTGGGGCGTCGGAATGCTTGTTCTGATTGTAGGTAGTGGTCTTTACCTTACAATTGGTTTAAAAGGTTTCCAGTTCGTTCACTTCAGAGATATGTGGAGCCGTATCATCGATAAGCAGGATTCGGATTCAGGTATTTCTTCATTCGCATCATTCTGTACGACGATGGCGATGCGTGTTGGTACCGGTAACGTAGCCGGTGTTGCCGTAGCTCTTTATATGGGTGGTCCTGGTGCTCTTTTCTGGATTATCCTTGCCGGTATGACAAACTCAGCAGTATGTTTCGCAGAGTGTTCTCTGGCAGTTCTTTACAAGACACGTATTGATGGTCAGTACCGTGGTGGCGGTGCTTACTGTGCAGAGAGAGGTCTTGGCTGGAAGAAATACGGTGCGTTCATGGCTCTGATCCTGATGATCGGTACATCCATGTTCATGCCCGCAGCTGCAACCTACACGATTGCAGACGGTTTCAAACAGGCTCTTAATATCCCGATGTGGGTAAGTGCTCTTGTTGTAGCCGGTATTATGGCAGTTGTAGTTATCGGTGGTGTTAAGAGAATCAGTGCTGTTGCTTCTCTTGTCGTTCCTTTCATGGTAACTGTTTACCTGATTGCTACAGTTGTTGTTCTTATTGTTAACATTACAGAGATCCCGAGCCTTGTTTACAACGTTGTAACAAGTGCATTTGGTAAGAACGCAGTCTTTGGTGGTACAATCGGTATTGCAATTCAGCAGGGTGTTAAGAGAGGTACATTCTCCAGTGCATCTGGTATGGGTGAGGCTTCCCCGACAGCAGCTGCTGCAGAGACCAGCCATCCGATTAAACAGGGTATGGCTAACGCAGCCGGTGTTTGGCTGGATACAGTTATTGTATGTACAGCTTCCGGTCTTATGATGCTCCTTACAGACTGCTTCAACACACAGTTTGGTTATGTTGGAAGCGGTGCTGCAGAGCTTCCGCAGCTTGCAGAAGAAGGATACAACGGCGTTCTTTTTGTACAGCTGGCTTGCCGCACTGTTATGGGTGGTATTGCTCCTCTGTTTATCGCTATCATGCTGGCTCTGTTCTCCTTTACCTGCCTTATCAGCTACTACTATGAGGCTGAGACGGCTGCTATGTACCTGTTCCAGGGCGAGGAGAAAGAGGGAATCCGTAAGACAGTTACCTGGATCATGCGTATTGGTATGCCGATCCTGATCTTCATCTGGGGTAATATTGAGTCCGGTCTTGCATGGAACCTGTCCGACCTTGCTCTTGGTAGCTGTACATGGATCAACATGCTTATCGTTCTGATTCTGTCTCCGAAGGTATTTGCACTTTACAAAGACTATGAGGAGCAGATGAAGGCAAAGAAAGATCCGTACTACAATCCGGATAAGCTTTGCTGGAAGGGCGTAGATGCTGAGATGTGGAAAGATATCAACAAGAAACACATCGCTAACGATAAATAATTGTTGACAGCTTCGCATTTTAAGAGAGTGCATTATACATAATTATATAAAGAGGATGTCTTGGGACTGTGAATCGCAAATTCGCAGGAAGACATCCTCTTTTTGATTTATACGGCACTGCTGGGAAGCGCAGTGCCTGTTTTGTTGTTGAAAAAACTGGAAATGTTATGGTCCGTGTCTGTGTTTTCTGATGATAGGTAAATTACTATCGGATTGATTAAAAAGAAGTATTTTACATATCAGGAAAAGATGTGTATGATTGGGATAGAAAATTTAGTAAGGAGGAAACACAAAATGAACGGAAAGAGGGATAAGAAAGACCTGTGGATTCTGTTTAAAACAATGTTTGTTTTAAGCGCATGTACATTTGGCGGTGGCTTTGTGATTGTATCGCTGATGAAGAAAAAGTTTGTGGAAGAACTGGGATGGATTGATGAGAACGAAATGCTGGACATCACAGCAATAACCCAGTCCTCCCCCGGACCGCTGCCTGTTAATGCATCTGTAATAATCGGATACCGGATATACGGAGTGCTCGGAGCGCTTACGGCGGTACTGGGAACAATAATACCGCCCATGGCGATCATTTCTCTTATATGTGTGTTCTACACACAATTTCGTGAAAATCCGTATATTGCAACGGCTCTCCAGGTTATGCGGGCTGGTGTGGCAGCAGTTATTGTAGATGTGACATGGAGCCTTGCAAAAAACGTGTATGGCATGAAATCAGTATTTTACACAGGGCTGATGGCAGTAGCATTTGTGGGAGCATGTTTCCTGAATGTGAGCGCTATGGTAATAATTTTAACCTGTCTGGCAATTGGAGTGATTAATGTAATCATCACACTGCCCGCAGTAAGAGGAGGAAAACGTCATGAGTCTGCTTGTTAAATTATTTTTTGCATTTATGCAGGTTGGTCTTTTTTCGGTCGGCGGCGGATATGCTGCAATTCCGCTGATTCAGGCACAGATTGTAAATATACATGAATTAATGACGATGGAGGAATTTACGGATCTGATTACGATTGCGGAGATGACTCCGGGACCTATTTCAATTAATTCCTCTACTTTTGTGGGAACACGTCTGGCAGGTTTTGGCGGCGCTGCACTGTGTACGCTGGGATGTATTATTCCTTCTTTCGTTATATGCCTTACACTGGCACACTTTTATTATAAATATCGTTCTTTCTCAGGTGTGCAGACAGTTCTGGCCGCTCTTCGTCCGGCTGTGGTAGCTCTGATTGGTTCGGCCGGACTTTCCATTTTGCTGCTGGCACTTTTTAACAGCGATCTGAACGGTGTAAGATTTTCAAATCTCCGGATAATTGAACTTGTGATTTTTCTGCTGGGATTGTTTCTTCTGAGAAAATATAAAGATAAGGTTGGAGCTATCCGAATTATTCTCGGCTCAGGAGTGGTCGGAACAGCTGCTTATCTGATATGCGGTATGCCTGTATGATTACAGGCATACCCCGCAGACAGAAGCGAACTGTCTGAGTTCGTCAGAAATGTATTTGTCTTTATGAAATACGAAGCGGATATCACGGGTAATATGAATATCCTTCAGCCTGATCTCCACAAGGAGTCCGGAACGGATTTTATCCTGCACAAGCATGCGGGATAAGACAGCCAGTCCCCTTCCATGAATAACTGCATTCTCAATGGCCTGCGTGTTAGTGCACGTCCAGGCCTTTGTTACTTCTATCTGATTCTTTCGGAGAAATTTCTCAAACTGATTTTTGTCATTGCTGCCTGACTCGCGGGAAATGAAAAGCTGTCCGGCGAGATCCTGGACGGTAAGCTCGGAAACTGAAGCCAGAGGATGAGTGGGAGATGCGACAACGACCAGTTCATCATCACACACCTTATGGCAGATCAGATTCCTGTCCAGAATTTCTCCCTCTACAACACCGGCATCCAGTTGGCTTTCCAGAAGAAGTTTTTCAATATGACTTGTATTATTCACAGTAACACGCACTGATATATCAGGATTCTGCGCCTGTATTTTATCGAGATAGGTATCCAGAAGGCAGGTCCCCACAGATACGCTGGCCCCTATGTGAAGGGTGCGGTGGCGGCCCTGCGTTGTGAGTAAATGATCAATATCATCATAGGTGCGCAGAAGATGATATGCGTATCCAAGCAGTTTTTCGCCGGTTTCAGTAATATAAAGCCTTTGTGAGAGCCGTTCGAAAAGCTTTACGTGGTACTCCTGTTCCAGATCGGCGATGGCCTGACTCACAGAAGGCTGTGAGATAAAAAGTCTTTTTGCTGCAGCATGTGTATTTTTTTCTTCTGCAACAGCAATAAAAATTTTTATGGTTCGCAGTGTCATGACAACCCTCCTGAGGCTGATACGTTGATTATCTGGACATATGAAGATCTGAGGCTTCGCTTTCTATCATTTTTTCAGTGAGTTTTTTTGCGGCATCCGGATTCTTATTGCGGATACAGGCCATAAGCTCACAGTGAAGATATATTTCAAGGTGCTCATTATTTAAAAATGATAAAAAACTGTCCTTGAGAAACAGGGGGTAATAGTTAATTACGGCACGGTACAGATCCTTCAGCAGGGGATTGTGACACATCTCGGCAATCTGCATGTGAAAAGAAATGTCTGCATCGATATAATTTGACTGACGTTTTTCATAACTTTCAAGAAGCCGGGAATGTTTCTGCTCAAGGATTTCCAGTTCTTCTTCTGTTCTGCGCATGGCGGCCATGGCACAGATGTCCGGTTCAATAAGGCGGCGCACCTCAATAATATTAGCAGAATCTTCAGCAGCAAGTCTTTTGTTCATCGTTGCATCGAACGCGGTTCGGTTTCGTACATAAGTACCGTCTCCTGGACGTACGTCTATTACTCCGGTTATGACGAGGTAATGAATTGCTTCTCTGAGCGTATTGCGGCTTACCCCGTATATTTCTGAAAGTTCAGGCTCACTGGGAATTTTTTCCCCGACTTTCCATGTGCCGGCTTCTATGGTTTCTTCTAAAAGTTCAGCCAGCTGTGTGGCAAGAGTTTTTTTGACTAATTTTGCGGGTTTTGGAATACTCATAAATAAATTCTCCGTCGGTTTTTGTTGGATTAATTATAACAAGGGCTTTGTAAAATGACAAGACAACAGGAAAGAATAGGAAGTTCTGTTCTTGACATGGTATTGATAAGGGGGTATAATTAATTAAACATCCAAACATACTACCTTTGGATGTATGTGAGATTTAAGCGCTTAAATAAATTCAGTAAATTTGACATCAGTTCGGAAGATTTCCGGAACAGACTGTGCGGATTACAGGAAGGGAGTGAGTATATGGGCTTTTTTCGGGGGGATATTTATTCGTATGCACTGGATAAAATGACACCAATTAATTTGTATTTACCCTATGATGACAATCGGAGGTTTCAGGTAAAAAAAACGCAGAAAACGCTGATTCTGCTACATGGTCTGGAGGGAAACTGCAGCTATTGGAATCGCTATACATCCGTCGAACGTTACGCCCAGGAACGTAATATTGCCCTCATCATGCCGGACGGGGATATGAGTCTGTATGCGGATATGCGCTGCGGCCAGCGTTATGCCACATATATAGGCGAAGAATTGCCGGAGATTCTGCGAAATATGTTTTGTCTCAATCTTGACAGGGAAAGTTTCTATATTGCCGGGCTTTCTATGGGCGGATATGGTGCCCTGCGCATGGCACTGACCCATCCTGAAACGTTTGGTCGGTGTGCGTCTTATTCAGGGGCATTAATGCTGGGGAGCAGAGAGTATCTTCAGACACTTTCAGAGTACAGAGAACCGGAGAGAGGCAGTACATATATAGAACGGGAAGAAATTGACCGCTCCATGTATTATGGTGCGTTGGGGGCCTACGGAGAAACTATGAAATACTGTCCGGAAAATGATATTCTGGCGCTTGCTGAAAATAATATCAGACTGGGTAAAAAACTTCCTGAAATACTTTTAACATGCGGCACAGAAGATTTTCTGTTTGATGTAAATTGCATGTATTCTGATAAGCTTAATGATATGGGGGTAAAAAACGAATTTCGAACATGGCCCGGAATTCATAACTGGCTTTTCTGGGAAGAGAGTATACGTGATACAATTGATTTTTTTGTTGATTAATTCGCGATAAGTAAAAATAATCAGTCAGAAAGGTGGGGAACGGTATGACAGAAAAAAGTTTGCGCTTCAGAGGCGGTATTTATGCAGCATTTATTCCGCTTTTTATATTTTGTGCAGGTGTTATTGCAGTGTTTGTCACATGGTTTTCACTCGATTTTAATGCTGTGGCAATGATGGCAATTCTGGGATTGATTGTGGGGAGTCTGTTCTGCAGAAATTTTGAGAAGTACTGGGAGGCTGCGGGACATGGAATGGCAAATGAGGTGTGTGTTTATACTTTACTGATTTTGTTTGTTGTCGGGATGTTCGGGGCGCTTATAAAGGCATGTGAGGTATCTAATGGATTTGTATGGCTGGCATATAATATTCATTTGAGCGGGGGCGCTTTTGCGGTCTTTGTATTTGTGGCAACCTGTGTTGTTTCTACTGCAACAGGGTCATCTTTTTCTGCGCTGTACAGCTGTTTTCCGATTTTTTATCCGGCGGCAGTGCTGATGGGCTGCAGACCCGATATCATGGCAGGGTTAATTCTTGCCGGTGCTATTTTTGGAGACAATCTGGCTCCGATATCCGATACAACGATTCTCTCGGCTTCAGCTCAGGAGTATAAATGCCGTCCGGGAGAATCAGCTGATATTGGCGGCTGTGTTGCAACACGTTTTAAATATTCCATTACGGCCGGAATTGCGGCATGTGTTATCTACGCCTGTATTGCAGGCGGATATAATCCGGGGCAGGGAGCAGAAGAATATCTGCTGGCAAGTATGGACCCAAGACCGCTGATTATGCTTGTTCCGGTAGGTCTGATGCTTGTGATTTCCATCCGGACCAGGAATATTTTCAGAGCGATTACCGTCGGTATTATATTTGGCACTGCAATAGGGCTTATATTTGGCCTGATTAAGCCGCAGGATATACTCTGGTGTGAAGATGGAGTCATGGAAGGCTTTTTATATTCGGGATTTACCGGGATGATAGGGGTGGCTTTGATTATTCTCTGTCTGAATGGGGTAATGGGAGTGATGAATGAAGCCGGAGCTCTGGATGCCATGGTTAATCTGATAATGAAAAGCCCTATGTCAAAAACGGTAAGAGGGGCGGAGCTTCTTCTGGCGATTACTCAGACTCTTATAACAACTGTTATGGGAGGTGCCCAGGATCCGGCGATTGTGACAATGGGGCCTGTTTTTAACAGAGTGGGTCAGGAAAAAAATATTCATCCATACCGGCGGGCCAACCTCCTGGATGGATTTTCAAATTCACTGGCAGTCAGTATTCCCTTTTTATCCTGTTATGTATTTCTGGCAGCTCAGCTTACCGCAGGATATGAGTTTGTGGAGTCGCTGACAACTTTTGAGGTAAGCAAAGGCATGGTATATACTGTTCTGCTGTTTCTGACGCTTCTCATATCTGTTATCACAGGATGGGGTAGGATTTATGAAGGAAAAGACGGAGAAATGGTAAAGGAAAACGGAGAAAAGGTTAAGCATCCGTATTCGATATTTGTGAAATAAGATAACAGGACACAGTGTGTGCATGGAGCTGAATCAGGGACAGCAGAAGAGGCTGCTGTTCGGGTTCAGCTCTGATTTGTTCAAAGGAAAAATTTTCAAAAAAAAGAAAAAAAACGTAAAAAGACACAAAAATTATGGTAATGTATCTGCATTTTCATTAAAGAAACTTGACATAGTTATAATGACATGATAAAGTACTTCTGTTGTATAATGTGTATAACAATAACTGTCTGACAGCAGGAGGCCGCAGAGACCGGAGGAAAATCAGGATAATTTTTTATCAACTCAGAATATAAAAAAGAGAGGAAAACTCTGCTATATTTAAATGTAAAATGATCACAATTCAGTCCGGCTGTATCCTGCTAAGTGTTTCCATGACTAAAAGCTTTCAGGTCTGAAATAAAGAGCTGTGATTCCCGTAGTACACTGCGGGAATTTTATTTATGAAAAAAGTCCGGTAATCCAGTAATATGAGCTTTGGCGGACTGAATGAGCGGTCAGTTATTGTCAGTGAGCGGCAGGGTAATTGTTTATTGAGGTACTATTAAGCAGAAGGAGAAAGCGCAGAGAAAAACGATGAATGAGCAAAAGGCAGATAGCATGCTTTGTATGACTTCAGAGGAACATAAATATCTGGAGGAGAGGTTCCGCCCTGGAGATGAGAAGGGAGCAGTTGGAATTGATGCGGATGCATTTCTGAAAGGCAGGCAGATAATCACAGTTCGGGTTCAGGATCCGTATATGGAAATTCCTCTGCATAAGCATAATTATATTGAAATGATGTACCTGGATCAGGGGCAGATAACACATTTTATAAATGGAACGGAGATTACCATGAATCCCGGGGATCTGCTGCTGATGAACCAGTATGCAGAGCATCGGGAACTGCAGAGAAAAAGCCAGGATCGGGGCATGGTATTTATCATCCGGCCTGTGTTTTTTGATATTCCGCTTCAGATGCTTCCAGACGGCAGCGAGATCAGAAATTTTCTGGTAAACTGCATGTGCAGAAATAATCCGTGCCCCCAGTATCTGCTGTTCCGTTCAGGCGGCAGAAATGATATACGCAATCTTATGGAGAATCTCATTGAGGTAATTGTGGGAGATAATGGAAATGGCGGATTAATCAGTCAGTATACGGTAGGACTCGTGTTTCTGTACCTGTCGGGAATGACAGAGCGGGTGCAGGATTTGTCTCAGGGGCACCGTGATATGCTGGTGCGCGAGGTGCTGAAATATATTGAGGTTCAGTATAAAACGGCTATGCTGAGCCGGATTGCAGAGGAGCTTCATCAGTCGGTGTCAGGACTGAGCAAGATGATCAAGCAGGAGACAGGGTGTACATTTCAGGAGCTGCTGATGAAAAAACGGTTTCAGAAGGCAGCCAGACTCCTCACAGAAACGAATCTTCAGGTGGAGGAGATTGCTGTAAATGTAGGCTATGAGAATCTCAGTTATTTTTACCGTCAGTTTAAAAAACAGTATAAGATGACACCGCGCCAGTACCGGGTGGTCAACAGGCGCAGTTCCTGGCAGAAAAGATATGAATGACGATGGTCTGAAGTTGTATAAAAATGCCCCGAAGAATTTCCGGAGGAGCTTTGCATGTACCATTCAGAAATACTGAATGGTACACGCATATGTCCGGGAATCTGGCGGGGCTTTTTGAATTGAAAAACTGGTTTCAAAGTGCAGTGCGTTTTTCCAGATAGGCAATGCCCTGGTAAAGTACAGCTGATACCACACACAAAATGACAATACTCATTACTACCATATCCATTTTGAAAACCTGGCTGCCGTAAATAATCAGGTATCCGAGTCCCTGGTTGGCTGCCAGAAACTCTCCGATGATAACTCCGACCAGGCAGAGGCCGATATTAACCTTCATGTTGCTGATAATCAGGGGAATGGAGCCGGGGAGCAGAACCTTTGTGAGAATGTCTCTGCGTGTACCTCCGAGGGAACGGATGAGTTTTATCTGATCCGGATCCACGGAAGAAAAACCGTTGTGCAGCGTCAGAACAGAGCCGAAGACTGCGACAGAGACTGCTGCTACAATAATTGTCTTTATATTATTTCCCAGCCAGACGATAAGGATGGGGGCCAGTGCGGATTTGGGAAGGCTGTTGAGCATAACCAGGTAGGGCTCCAGTATTTCAGAGATGGTTTTGCTTGACCAGAGAAGGACAGCTCCTGACAATCCCAGAACAATTACAAGACAGAAACTGATAAGCGTTTCTGCCAGAGTGACAGCAGTGTGCCGGATAATGCTTCCATCCTGAAGCATTTCTGCGAAACAGAGAGCTATCCGGGTCGGAGAGCTGAATATAAAGTCATCAATAAGTTCCAGCCTGGCACTGATTTCCCAGAGCGCCAGTAAAAAGAAAAGCAGCAGTATACGGCAAATCAGAACTGTTCTGTACCGCCGCTGCTGTAATCTTACAAATTCCTGCTGGGCCAGGGTTTCCTGTGATTTCATTAGGATACCTCCTGACTGTGTGAGAAGTCTAATTTTGCAGAACACTCCATACTTCATTGAAGTAGGAAGTAAAAGCCGGATCGTTGCGTCTTGCCAGAGGACCTGCGCTGTCTTCCTGAAAAATGACGGGGAGAATTTTTTTGATTCTTCCGGGGCGCCTGGAGAGAATAATAATCCGGTCCGCCACGCTGACAGCTTCAGAGAGGTCGTGGGTAATCAGGACGGCTGTCTTTTTACTGTCACGGATGATTGTGCTTATGTCATCACATACAGACAGACGCGTCTGGTAATCCAGGGCGGAGAATGGCTCATCGAGGAGAAGAAGATCCGGCTCCAGGGCCAGTGTCCGTATCAGGGCGGCACGCTGCCGCATACCGCCTGAAAGCTCGGATGGCCGGGATTTTTCAAAATGTTTCAATCCATAGGTTTCCATCAGGTCATGTACCATTCTCAGGTGGCGCTCATCAAGCCGGTGCTGTATCTCCAGCCCCAGGGAAGCGTTTCCAAGGATAGAGCGCCACTCAAAAAGATGATCTTTCTGAAGCATATATCCGATTGTGCATGGGTTGTCATTTATCGGAATGCCGTCAATGAGAACAGAGCCTTCATCCGGCTGCAGCAGGCCGCTTATAAGGGAAAGAAGCGTAGATTTTCCGCATCCGGAGGGGCCTACAACAGCAATAAATTCTCCGGCGGCGACAGAAAAAGATATATCTGAAAGGGCCTGTGTTTCTCCGTCCATAGTGTGATAGGAATAACTCAGTCCTCTGACTTCCAGTTTGGGGATCATAAAACACCTCTGTAAAAGGAGCTTTAGTGTAACATATGAGGATTTTTTTTGAGTGTGATTGGGGCGGAGTTCAGGTTGACCCGTTTTTTTTTATGTGAGATAATAAAAATATCTGAAAAATATGGAAAAGCCGGAATGGCTTACGGAGGAGACATGATCAGAAAATATACGGTAGCACTGATACAGATGAATACACAGAATAATAAGGGAGAAAATCTGAAGCAGGCATGTGCCTGGATTGATGAGGCAGCTGCCCGTGGGGCGAAGCTCATTTGCTTTCCTGAGGTTATGAATCTGATTGGGCGAAATGTGGGAGAAGGGGGAGGCAGAGAGAAAATTCCGGGTTATACCACGGAAATTCTCTGCAGAAAGGCGAAGGAACACGGTGTTTATATTCAGGGAGGAAGTGTGACGGAAGATATCAGCGAAGAGTATCCCGGAGAAAAGCGTTCGGCAAATACGAGTGTTCTGATTTCTCCGGAGGGAGAGATTCTGGCTTCATACAGAAAACTTCATATGTTTGATATTACTCTGGCGGACGGGACTCCGTTCCGGGAGTCGGACAGGGTTCGTCCGGGGGATTCTGTTGTGACTGTGGAGACAGAGCTGGGAGTAATGGGACTTTCTGTCTGCTATGATGTGCGGTTCCCGGAACTTTACCGTTTGATGGCTCTGAGAGGAGCTCAGGTTATTTTTGTTCCGGCCAGTTTTACAATGCCGACGGGCAAAGATCACTGGGAGGTGCTTCTGAGAGCCCGGGCCATCGAAAACGGATGTTATATTGTGGCAGCAGGGCAGATAGGCGAAAAACCTGCCTATGTTGCTTATGGAAACAGCCTTGTGGCAGATCCCTGGGGGACGGTTGTGGCCAGAGCGAGAGATGAGGCCGGAATTACGTACGCCGAGATTGATCTGGATTATATGGATCGGATTCGCAGACAGATTCCTTCGCTGGAGAACAGGCGGGATGATATATATCAGATTGCAGAAAAATGACGGAACAGATCGAAAAAATTGCGATTTTTTTATTTACATTCCACATAAAATTTATTAAAATATATATGTAAACGTAAATGAAGATGCAATTACGCTGAATGCCGGGATTCCGGCAGCGGGAGAACCAATTTTTGGGGGTGTAACTGCGGCAGGGCCGCATGCGGGAACTTCCTTCCCTAACCCGACAGCTAATCTCGTAAGCAAAGGAAGGCTCAGTTTCAAAAATGAGGCAGACGTTCTGTGAAACGGCTGCCTGAAAATGAAAAAGAAGATGCCTTTTGCCGCCCATTTATTTGGACGGCGTTTTTGCATCGTCCGGGCCGAAAACGGCAGAAAGGAGACGGTAGCTCATTGAACGGCATTAAAAGAAACGGAGGGATTGCATGATGAATATGGGAACAATTTTCTGGATTCTGACAATAGTTGTCTGCGGTATTTTTCTTATTATTTCTGCAAAAGTCAAGGAACAGGCAAATGAGAGTTTTTCTCAGTATGCCATCGGCGGAAGTTCTTTTCCGATGCTTCTGATATTTTTTACCCAGTTTGCGACGATAATGGGCGCGGGAAATTTTATAGGTCATGCCGGAAGCGGCTATGAGCAGGGGGTGGGCTGGCTTGCTTTTATTCTTGGCGAGCAGGGCTCAAAGATTGTATTTGCTCTGGTATTTGCCGGTCTGGCCGGTCATTTTACATACAACACAATGCCTGAGATGATCGATGATCTGATTGTGCGCGATAAACTGACGCGGGCTTTATGCTGTGTTCTTGGAACATGTATTATGATTGCCTGGGTCGGCGGTCAGGGAAAAGCTTTCGGGGAACTGTTTCAGATGTTTACAAATGCAAGTCCCCTTCCTATTATATTCCTTTTTTCGGCCATATTTATTGTATACACAGTAATGGGAGGTGTGTACAGCGTAGTCTGGACGGATCTGTTCCAGGGAATTCTGTGCCTCGTCTTTGGCGTGATATTTTATCTTTTTGCTTTCAGTAAAGTGGATTTCAGCTTTTTTGTTCTGGGGGAAAGACTTGCTGAGGTGGGAAGAGCTGATCTGTGGAGTTTCTCAAATCTGGATGTTTCAGGAACAGTTAATAAATTTCTTACAGGCCTGATAGGTGTGCTGGTAGCGCAGACCTACTGGCAGAGATGCTACGCATGCAAGACAGCGAAGACGGCGCGGGACGGACTTCTGTACAGCGGAATTATCTGTGTGATTATGACGATGCTCACTGCGATGGTGGGACTTGTTATCATGACACTTAATCAGGACCTGAATGCAGGTTCGGCGATGCCGTGGTTTATGATGAACTGTACGCCTCCGCTTATTGCAGCCGGTATTTTTACACTGATTCTCTGCGCGGGAATGTCATCGGCTGACTCATGCCTGAATTCAGCTGCTGTTCTGGTAGTCAATGATATAATCAGGCCATTTGGAAAAAGGACGGACAGAGAACTTGTAAAAGATGCCAAGATTGCTACAATTATTATAGGAATTGCTTCTTCAGTGGCGGCAATCTATGCATCCTCTATTATCTCTCTCTTCTCACGTGCATACTCCATGGCCGGGGCCGGAGTGGCGCCGCTTCTGTGCATTGGTCTGATCTGGAAAGAGAGAAAGGGAGAAAAGCCCCAGATGAGCCGGTGCAACAGCAAAGTAACTCCATGGGGAGCGAGGGTTGGCATCGTGGTGGGAGCGGTTATTTCCCAGCTTTCTTTTCTTGGAGATAATGCCGTTCTGATTGGTCTGGTGGCATCTTCGGCAGCAATTATTATTGTGTCGCTTCTTACAAAGAATGTACCGGTTGAGGAAGCTTTCAGGAGCGGAGGAGACGATCATCCGATACCCAAGCCGCATGCGGATGATCAGTAAGTGAAACAGTGTTTTATAGTACAGGGGATGGAGAGATGAGAGTAGAAGAGAAAATTGCAGAAGCAGCCGGAAGAGAGGCAGGAACACTGACTCTGGAAAGTATCTGTATGGGTGTGGGATATACAGGAGTTAAGCTTTCTGACGGACATGGAGGAGCGAGCTACACCTTCCGGGATGATCTGGGGGCATCCTGCGGTGTGATCCGGAATGCGGGACATTTAAGAGGAATGCCGGCATCAGAGGCGGTAAAGTGGATGCTGAGTGAAAATCTGGCAGAGGCAGCCATTGGAACCGCAACTGTAAATGCTGTTTTGAACCGGGGTTACCGGAGAGGGAAAAATGTGGCTGAGTCTGTAATATGTGAACCTCAGGATGTGGTTGGTATGGTTGGCTGGTTCTGTCCTCTTGTGTGGAAGTTTCAGGGGGCAGGAGAGTTCTATATTTTTGAGCGGCATCCCGAAACGTGTGCGCCGTCCGGTATCGCCCGGATTCTGGGTTCAGATAAAGCCGGAGAGATACTGGGGAAATGTACGAAAGTTATTCTGACGGGAACAAGTTTTGTCAATGGGACGGCATCCCGCCTGCTCTCTGCCTGCCATAATGCAAAGGAGATTGTGATTGTGGGTGCAAGTACGCCGATGTGTCCTGAAGTCCTGAGGGAATACGGGGTAACTCTTCTGGCCGGAACACAGATAACGGATGCGGATCTGATGCTTCGCATTGTGGCGGAAGGCGGAGGCGGGATGGATTTGTCTCCGGCATCGGAGAAACTTCTGGAGCGGGTTTAAGGCTGCCTGTGGCCTGACCTCTGTTTTCAGCTTTTAATGATTTGAATCAGGTTGAACACCTGCTGTGCGGCAGCAGAAAGATTGTCGCTGGCTGTGGACGCGAGAAGCGCTTCTTCCAGCGGCATTGCTGCCCGAATGATCGGGAAAAAGGCATCAATGCCTGCTGTGTTGAGATAATCTGCATCAGATGAGACGCAGCCGGAAAAAGCGATGACTTTTTTCCCGTATTTTTTTGCTGTTCTGGCAACGGCGATTGGAGCTTTTCCCATGGCAGTCTGCCGATCAAGTCGTCCTTCTCCTGTGACAACCAGATCGGAATCACGAATCAGTGCTTCAAGCCCGGTTTCTTCTATGATAATTTTAGCTCCGGGTTCGAGTCTGGCATTGGTAAAATTAAGAAAGGCATATCCCAGTCCGCCGGCAGCACCGGCTCCGGGAGCATCGGGATCTGCACCGGGTCGGAGAATGCGGACCTTCTGACTGAAAGCCTGAAGCCACTCGTCCATTTTAGAGACAGTCTCCGGGTCAGCACCCTTCTGCGGGCCGAATATGCGGCTGCAGCCTTCAGGGCCGCAAAGGGGGTTTTGTACATCGCACGCAATGCGGAAAACGCATTGTGACAGCTGTGAAACTACATTTTCGTCTGAGATGGATTCGATCATGGAAAGGCCTGATGCTGTGGGGGGAACCGGGCTGCCGGTGCCGTCCAGAAACTGATAGCCCAGAGCGGACAGCATTCCAATTCCGCCGTCATTGGTGGCGCTTCCGCCGATTCCGATCAGAAAACGCCTGCAGCCCTGAGAAATTGCGTCAAGGATCAGTTCTCCCACACCAAAGGTGGTTGTGTAAAGCGGATTTCGTTTTTCCGGTGGGAGAAGTGTAATTCCTGCCGCTGCGGCCATCTCTATCACGGCAGTTTTTTCTTCTTTTTCCAGGATTCCGTATGCGGCGCTGACGGGAGTACCGTCAGGACCGGTTACCTTTACAGCGCGTAAAACACCGCCGTGCCCGTTTGTCAGAGCTTCCACGGTTCCTTCTCCGCCGTCGGCCAGAGGACATACATGAACTTCAGCCGTCGGCATGGCTTTCAGTATTCCTCTTCGGGCGGCTCTTCCTGCTTCCAGAGAGGTAAGGCTTCCTTTCATTGAATCAATAGCAACTGTAATTTTCATTTTTCATTTTCCTTTCCCGGTTCATTGTGAATGTGGGTATCTGCTATAAGAATACTATATAATAAATTTGCTTCAAAAAATATGTTTTTAAGAACAAAAAATATTGATAAAAAGAGAAAAATATGTTATCAATAATAAAAAACAGATAAAAGGCGTTGGTAAAAATATGACTGCAACACGGTAAAGGAAAACAGGGCAACGTGAATAAGAGGGAGGAAATCTGGTGGCGGAGATTCAGGAGAGGGCCGCAAGGCAGATTGTGGAAGCTGTCAGGGATGTGTGCGGAAAAAATATCAATTTTATCAGTCCGGAGGGAATTATCACAGCCAGTACAGACAAGGAGCGGGAAGGTGCTTTTCATGAGATAGGAAAAAAGGCGGCTGCGGGCGGAGAGGTTATTGAAGTGGAAGAGGACGAGGGATATTTCGGAACACAGGCGGGAGTAAATATTCCGATTCTCTATCACGGGGAGGTAGCCGGCGTGATCGGAATCAGCGGAAAACCTGCTGAAGTGCGCAAGTATGCATATCTGGCGCAGCGTATTGCTGTTCTTCTGATGAGAGAACGGGAGCTGGGCGCGCAGGTAAACAGCTGCCGTGAGAGGCTGAATTTTATGATTCGTTCTTTTGTAGGGCAGGGGGCTGTGTCGCGTGAGTATTTTCAGGATTTTCTGAAAGAATATAAACTGAAGCCCGAACAGCGTTTCTGTACGGTTCTGGTGCGCCCGTGCGCGCCGGGGCAGGAGATCCGGAAACTGGAAAGAGAGATTTACCGTATTTTTGAAAGAACGGGATCCTGTCTCTACACATTTTTTTATCCGGATGAATACGTTCTTTTAATCAGGGAGGAAGATTCGGCTTTCGGCAGATGTACTTTGGAAACTTTTGGATATGAATACAGCAGTTCCCTTAAAATAGGAATGGGTATGGCAGATACACTTCCCGGACAGTATCGTTCATACCGTGCGGCAAAACAGGCTCTTAAGAGTCTGAAAAGAGGTGGCTTTGCATATTATGAAGAGCTGGGACTGGAGCTTATTCTGGGCGATGTGACGGAGTCTGTGCGCACAATGTTTCTTGAAAAAACGGCGGGAATGCTTACTCCCGAGGATGTCGGGCTTCTGCGGGTGTATTTTGAAGAGGAGTGTTCTCTTCTGCGGGCAAGCCGGCGCCTGAATATCCACAGAAATACGCTGCAGTACCGGCTGGACAGAATATATGGAGTGTGCGGGTATAATCCCCGGACATTCAGAGACGGGGCTGTGTTGTATATGGGGATACTGCTGGCGGAAGCGGATGGCCGAACCTAAAATATTGCTTGAATTTTTAAAAGGATAGTGATATAATCTCATCTTTGACAGTTGAGAGAATAAAAAATCGCTGTAAACCCTTGTATTTACTGGGCTGCAGCGATTTTTGTCGTTGT